>CAYZWN010000076.1:0-18135 GCA_964482185.1 uncultured Roseivirgaceae bacterium | reverse complement strand
TAATGACTACGCTGGCAAAGGTGATACTTTTACCATTAATTTGTATTTGAAAATACATGGCCTGGTTGGTTTTTTACTATTTATAAATATCCAAAATACTTTTTGCTATGAAAAAATTCTTTAAAATCCTGCTCTATCTGGTTTTGACAATTATTGCGCTCATCGTCCTCGGTGCTATCGCATATCATTTTCATTATTATAGCATCAACAAAAAAGCGAAGTCAGAACTGATTGAAAAGAAGTCGATCACGATCGATGGTTTCACTTTTCGCGACTTAAACAACAACGGCAAGCTGGATGTGTATGAAGACAGTCGCCGGGATGTCGAATCAAGAGTTGATGATTTGCTGGCACAAATGACCATTGAAGAGAAGGTCGGTTTGATGTGGCATCCACCCATCGGTGTCGGCAGCAAGGGGGAAATCCTTTCTAAACCTTCAATCGCTGATTTTTTCTTTGGTTCCACCTACGACTTGTTGTTAAACAGAAAGCTGAACACATTCAACCTTTTCCGGGTTCCTGAAACGCGGTACCTGGCAATATGGCATAATAAGCTCCAGAAAATTGCCGAACAAAGCCGCCTTGGCATTCCCGTAACCATCTCTTCTGATCCCCGGCATGGCATCAACAATTTCATCGGCGCTGATCTGCTGGGCGGAGACTGGTCTGAATGGCCGGAACCAATTGGGCTGGCTGCTACAAACGACTCTGCACTGGTTGTGGAGTTTGGGCAAATTGCCGCCCGCGAACTCACTTCGGCAGGTATCCGGGTTGCCCTGCACCCCATGGCAGACCTGGCGACAGAGCCCCGCTGGGCAAGGATCAATGGCACATTTGGCGAAGACGCTGATCTCTCAGCCAAAATCATCTCCGCTTATATTTATGGGTTCCAGGGAGAAAAACTGGGCCCGGAAAGTGTCGCAACCATGGTCAAACACTGGCCGGGTGGCGGCCCGCAGGAGGACGGCTGGGATGCACATTTTCGCTATGGCGCGAATCAGGCCTATCCGGGAAACAATTTTGATTACCATCTGAAACCTTTCCTCGCCGCTTTTGAGGCCGGTGCTGCCATGGTGATGCCATATTACGGCATCGCCGTTGATCAAACAAGTGAGGATGTCGGAATGAGTTTCAACAAGGAAATTATCCAGGATCTTCTGAGAGACAAATATCAGTACGATGGTCTTGTGTGTACTGACTGGGGAATTGTTGAAGGTTTTGGGGCATTGGGATTTGAAATGTTTGAAGGGCCAGGCTGGGGTGTAGATGATCTGGACGTAAAACAAAGGGTTAAAAAAGTAATTGATGCCGGCGTGGATCAGTTTGGAGGTAATACCAACACCGCGGAATTGCTTGAACTGATAGCCGAAGGTCTGATTACGGAAGAAAGAATCAATATGTCAGCACGGAGAATTTTAAGGACAAAATTTCAGATGGGACTGTTTGATAATCCATATCTGGATGTGGAACGTGCCGTAGCCGTAGTCGGTAGTGAGGCGCATCATCAAAAAGGAAAATTAGCCCAGCGTAAATCGATTGTATTGCTCAAAAATAAAATGCACGCGGACAGTTCTTTTGTATTGCCCCTGGCAGGTAAGCCAAAAATTTATATTGAAAACATCGATAAGCAGACGGCATCGAACTACGCCGTTGTCACAGACAGTCTTGACGATGCCGATTTCGCCCTGCTCAGGCTTCATACACCTTTTGAGCCGCGTTCCGGTAATTTTATTGAGGCGATGTTTCACCAGGGCAGACTTGACTTCCCGGATCCTGAACTTTCAAGAATTCTGGAAATTGCCGGAAAAAAGCCAACTATCATATGCATCTATATGGACCGGCCGGCTGTGATCCCCGAAATCACGGACGCATGTGCAGGTCTCCTCGCTGACTTCGGCGCTCATGACGATGCTGTACTCGATATCGTTTTTGGCAGGTTTAACCCAACGGCAAAGTTGCCCTTTGAAATTCCATCATCAATGGAAGCGGTCGAAAAACAGAAAGAAGATGTTCCGTTTGATTCAGAAAATCCGCTCTTCAGGTTTGGTTTCGGTCTGTCTTATGACAGGTGATCATGCCCTATCAATCAAAAACTCATGAAGCTGAGCTCAATACTTATTTTTGATTTAAAGCAAAAAAAGCCCCGAGAGGGGCTTTTTTATATCATTTATTGGGTATTTTTTTCGACTTCAGCTGGTAAAGGATTTGGGTTAAGGACGCCCTTGTCGGCGTGAATATCCAGCAGATCTCCATAAATCCTGCATTCATCCAGGCGGCACGAATTCACGAGCTTGCCCTCAAACACACACATATCCGGGCAGTCATCACACATATCAATGCGGCCATCTTCCAGCAGGTCAGGCGCCTGCACCATACCAATGCCCAGCGACTTCATCGGATAGAAAAAGCGCAACGGATTTACCAGCACAGACTTCAGGAATTTTTTAAGCGCTTTTCTTACAACGGGATCAACCAGCGCCATTGCAAAAACCAGTTTGCCAATTCTGCGCTTTGGATAGACCAGGTAGTGGCCATTGGTGAAATGGTAAAATGATTGTGCCAGTTCAAGTGTTTTTCTTCCGAGTGCGCCGAAGGTTTCACCTTTTGAATTGGTAAGCAAGCTCCCCCAGAGCCATTTGAACGACTCGTGATCTGCCGTGCCTCCCAGATAGCCCATGGCCTCATAATCGGGGAAGGCTTCCTTTATCACTTTGTAAACATCCTGCGCCTTGATCTTCACATTGGCGTACTCCTCGGCGCCGATGGTGTAGCCCAGCTCACCGAGTTTCATATCGACCTCTTTTCCGCGCACAAAATAGTGAATGCCATCCATGACAGGCAATCCGCGGTAAATGATGAGTGAAAGGCCATTGATAAGCAATATGTTGTCTTTTGCCCAGCGGATCAGTTCAGGCACTTCGTGCAGATTGTCCGGTGTTACGGTTATACCGAAATGCGCATAGAATTTATATTTTTTGAGCATCTTGGCATATTTCAGCCGGAGGTCGTTTAGCTGAAGTTCGCTGGTAAGATTCATCTTTTTAAACTCAGGCCTGGTTTGGGTAATGTCGATGTGGAAACTGAAACCAAGTAAGCCGGCATCCTTCAGATCTTTCATGATCTCATCGTTGAGCGCCATGCCGTTGGTAAGCATCACGGATTTCATGCCCAGGCTGGAAATGAAGGAGACAATTTCCCTGATATCAGGATGAAGTATTGGTTCGCCGCCGGCCAGTGAGATATTATCACAATTTCGCCATTTTCTCAGGAAGAGAATTTCTTCCTTTATTTGTTCGAGCGGTTTG
Source organism: uncultured Roseivirgaceae bacterium (assembly GCA_964482185.1). Classification (GTDB taxonomy): domain Bacteria; phylum Bacteroidota; class Bacteroidia; order Cytophagales; family Cyclobacteriaceae; genus JAAUQL01. The sequence continues at coordinate 14,830 of CAYZWN010000076.1, read as the reverse complement.
TGCCCTTCTCCCATGACCAAACGGTAACAGCCTTTACACTTGATATTACAAATGTCGGTAGCTTCAATCCAGCCAATGGGATTGTCATTCATGGAATAGGGCAAGCGGTAGAGATTTTTCTTCTCAGGATAGATGGTTGTTGACATAGTTTTTAAGTTTGTTGGGTATAAAAAAAGAACCTGTTAAGGCCCTAATAACTTAAAGTCAAAATCCCGGTGAAATAGTTCCCAAGCCCTGAGTAAAATTTTTATAAAACTGAATTTAATCCGTTTTGCAGGGTGTGTGTAGCATTCATTTAATCTTCAATTGAATGACGCCGGTTTCAAGGGTTTTGAATTGGTTGATTTTGCGCTTGTAAAGTTCCTTTGCTTCTTTTTCGGAGGTGATCATGTAAACGAGTATGTCTTTGATTTGATTGCGGGAGTTGGGATAGGCTTTTTCCAGCGCCACTTCAAAGGCAGTGATGAGTTCAGGTTCTGCATTTACAATTTCAAATGCATTTTCAAACTCCATTTTAAAAACAGGCGTAAGGATCACTTTTTCCTTGTAGTCGGGCAGTGCATTGAAGCCCGTTTTGCACGGCGCCTCGATCAAAATATACCTTACTTCACCTTTATCTTTATTTTCGAATCCGAATGAGGAAAATGCAAAAATAATCAGGGTATAAAACAGAACTTTCATGATCTTAATGTTGTTTTACTATTTTAATCAATATCAAAACGCAAAAGTTCGGTGAATGATGTGGAAATTTAATTTTTTTTGCAGAAATAGTATCCTGAATTCACTGCCGGAAGCAATACGGTAAAGCCTACCTGCCCGGATTTTTCCATTTTGAAATCGAGTCATTGTCCACTTTAGTTCCTACTGAGATGAAAAAGTTGATTTTTAAAAAATTGAATGAAATAGTCAATCAGAGGATTGACACTGCAAAACAGGCAATCAGAGAAGCCATTGAGGCAAGAGATGAGGAAACCAAAAGCACCCTTGGAGACCAATATGAAACCGGCAGGATAATGGTTGAAATGGAATTGGATAAAATGCAGGAGCAATTGGATAACGCCCTTTTGCTTAAGAAAAACCTTTCGTATATTAAAGTAGAAGCAATCTGCAATCAGGTGGAGTATGGCAGCATTGTAACCACAAATCTGGGCAATTATTTCATTTCAGTAGGCCTTGGAGTAGTAGAAGTTGAGGGCACTAAGATTTTTTGTATTTCACTTGCATCTCCTATCGGACAGGCGATGCGCGACAAAAAAGCAGGGGATAAATTACAATTTCTCAATAAGACCATTGAAATCAGAAAAATTGAATAGCTCCTGATTTCCGGAGTCCTATACAGTTTTTCATCTCATCAATAACAGAGGGCTAAAAAAAGCCCTTTTTAGCAAGGCCTGGAGTTTACTTTATCGGATCTTCAAGTGTAAACTTTGCCTGGAACAGCTCATTTTCGCGCCTAACATTTACGAGGATCGTTCTGCCGGCTTTCGACTGTAACAATTGAATGATATTGCTGAGCTCATAATCACCGGCCTCAATGCCATTAATGCTTACAATCTGGTCGCCAACCTCAAGGCCGGCAATCCAGGCCGGAGATCCCTTTCTTATTTTTGTTACCTGGTAAACAGGGAGATCCGGAAATGGTGTCATCAGGTCAATACCACTCAGGTTATAAGTAAAGTCATCTTTATATGAATTGTTGGGCCTTAGCAGTATTTCATTATGCCTGTAATCAAATACCACCGTGAAGCGTCTCAGAATATCAGCGCCAATACTACCCGTCCGCCCTGCTTCATAGCTGGTTATTTGTATGGATTCTTCATCAGGATAAGTAACCAATGGTTTTTTGAATTTAAAACGACCGATTTCAAATCTTTTTGCACGGCCAATATGTCCGTAAATATCTCCGCTTAATCCAACGCCAATAAAAGAATATATGGAATTGTCGGGAATCTCGATATTTTCCTCCGCGCTTGTAAAAAGGGTGATGGCATGGCTCGCACCACAATCCACCAGCAAACGGCCTTCGATTTCCTCATTAAAATCATCAAACACTGTGGCCCTGATAAAAGGTTTGCGCTTTTCGACTTCCAACGGAATGACCTCAGCTTTTTTCAGGAACTTGGTTTTTCGTCTGCCCCGGTAAAACTGAGGATCGTAAAGGGTTAGCTTTTTGTTTCGATAGTCGATTTCAACAGTAAAACTATCAAAAAGGTCATAGCCGAGCAATCCATGAATTTTGGTGCCCAATCCTTGTGACAGAAAGTCGAATTCTTCCTTAAGAATAATCACGTTGTGATTAAAACCAATGACGCCCGGCAATTCGATTACGTTTCCGAAAGAGTGGTAGGCCGTTACTTCGTTGCCCTGTCCGAGTCCAAACAGGTTGATTTCACGGGCATAATTAAATGACGTTGCGTAGGCGCCTTTAAGACTTGTGATCATCGTGTGGCTGACGCCGGTATCCAGGATGAATTTAAGCGTATCTGAATTGTTGATGAATACAGGAACGATGATCAGGTTGTGAATCATTTCAAAACGAATATCAACCTTATTGGATTTTTGTTTTTTGAATTGCAGATGGATGAAACTATTCTGAGCCTGAACGTTGAATGTGCCTTGCGGGCACAACAGACAAATACATGTCAGCAGCAGGATGTAGAATCTGCCTGGTTTGCAAAATATATGTCTAATTAAATGCTTCATTGCCGTGCTCTAAAGGAAGCGTTCCGTGTAAAATCAGGTGACTTTGTAATTACAGATAAAACTAATTCTCTATTGTCAGATTTTACGTATCACATAATTCACGATTCTCCCTATATATTTAACTGAGGATACAATTTTTTTGTTGGTCATTCCTGCGTCCTTTTTTTTATTACCCTGTTTCGAAGCATCGCACCGGAATATCAAGGTGTCTGAATGATGTAGTGCCTTAGGTCACCTTCTCTTTTGCCATCGGCTGTGTATTTAAAAAAATTTCATGACACCATCCTGACATACTGAATAATAAAATCTGTTCGATGCTCCAATACCATTTACTTCTGATTGTTGATCGACTGTTTCCCGGGTTGCACGTCCACCACAATCCGGCTTTCTCTGTTGGCCAATTCCCATGCCGTATAAAAAACCAGTTTCGTTCTTTTTTCAAGGATTTCAAACTCGATCTTATCAACCGTGTCCGTGGTTTTGTGATAGTCTTCATGTGTGCCGTTAAAATAAAAAATAACCGGAATATTGTTTTTGGCAAAGTTGTAATGATCTGACCGGTAATAGAATCGGTTCGGATCGTTCTCATCATTGTAAGTATAATCAAGTTCCAGCTTGCTGTAAGTTGCGTTTGCGCGCTCACTGATTTCGTGTAATTCAGAAGACAACTTGTCGGAACCTATCAGGTAAACATACTCCGGATTGCTTTTGTGCGCATCGTCAACGCGGCCAATCATATCGATGTTCAGGTTTGCCACCGAATTGCTAAGCGACCATGCCGGGTTGTTAACATAATATGTGGAACCGAGCAGTCCTTTTTCTTCGCCGGTCACAGTCATGAAAAGGATGCTTCGGCGCGGCGCGTGTCCTGCTGACTTTGCCATAGCAAAAGCTTCGGCCATTTCAAGAATGGCAACCGTTCCGGAACCATCATCATCTGCACCGTTATAAACCAGTGAATCAGACATGCCGATATGATCGTAATGGGCGGTGAGAACGATGCATTCGTCTTTTTTGTCAGAGCCTTCGATAAACCCAAGCACATTTTCGGTCTGGATAATCTCAGCTTCCTGACGGGCAAAAAACCTGATTTCTCTGGTTTTCAGCTTATTTACTTCCTTTTTATTGCCGTTATCGATCTTATTCGCAATCTCCTCTATTTTACCGGCAGCAATACCTAACAGCTCTGCACCAAAATCCACTGAAACCAGAAAATATGGATTCGGGATTACATATTCAGAATCAGGAAATACCAGACTGCGCCAGGAAAGCTCTCTTTCCGCCGACCTGGCGATACTTCCGAAACTGGCGCTATTTGTGTTATGGACAATAAATATGTTTTTCGCTCCTTTTCTTAAGGCCAATCCAACTTTTTCGTTCCGCTCCTGCCTGTCGCCTGTGGAATAAATAGCAACGTCTTTTCCTTTCACATCAATAACTTCATACACCTGCTCATTGCCTGATCCGGCAAACACCGGGATGGATTTCAGCGGCGAATTCATGATTTGAGAGCCGGCAAAAACAATATCTCTGAAATTTTCATACCGCTTTCCACTCAATTCAATCCAGGCTTCCCCGGCTTTCAGTTTTATCAGATCGAACTGCTGAAGATATGACGGCCCGGCAGGAGTAGGAACTATCGGCTCCAATCCGGTTTTTTGAAAAAAGTGTGCGATATAAGCGGCTGCCATTTTTTGGCCGGCATCCCCTGTTTCGCGTCCGCCCATGGCATCAGAAGCCAATATTTCAAGATGTTTTCTCAGGTCACTTGTTTGGATGGTGCCAGCAAATTCTATTACCGGATTATCCTGACCAAAAACCGGAAAGATTTTAGAAATCAGGAGTAAAAGCAAAAATAGTCTCATAATATGGCGTATATGGAGATTGTTCAGAAAGTATTCTGACAGCAATGATACACCCTGAAATGGTTTATTTCAATCTTCTGAAACGGAATAAGTGAAAAAACAGGATCAAAAAACTAAGAGATGAGCCTCAGGCTAATGGCTGCAAGCCTGTGTCATAGGAATGATGGTGTCATCTTCAAGCCTGATTTTCCCCTTTTCGAGCAAAAAGGGTATGACACCGTCGATCCTGAAAATATGATCAGCACAACTCGTAAAAAAAACATCCTCTCCGTAAAAAGCAGTAAGGTTTTTCACCAATTCACCGGTAGTGAAATTCTTTTCAGAAGTATATATCAGTTCAAGTACTTCGTGGATATGTCGCATATTTTCCATTTTGTTTTTTTGGTAAATCTACCTCAGCTCAGTTTAGGAGGGTATGATTCAAATCATAAGGCATAATTGAGGGCTCTGGAATTGTAATGAAAAAACAAAACAATGTCAGGTGCTCTGTAGATTTTCCGGCAAATTTGATCCGGCAAACATTACATTGAGTCCAAATAACGCAGAGGAAAAAGATCCTGGATTCGCGCAAACTAACTGAATGCGATGCCATTCAGAGGCACGACGCATTTACTTATCATTATATTTCAGAGTACAAAATCGACAATTCCGGATTTTTTCTATTTTTATGCGCTTTTGTTGAACACCCTCATCTTTTATAATTATGGAAAAAAGAACATCTTTCCCATTCGTTTTCTGGATTGCGAACAGCATTGAGGTACTGGAGCGCTTTGCCTACTATGGTATTTACATGGGTTTTGGCATTTACATGCAATACCTCGGTTATTCCAAATCTCAACTGGGGATCGTGCAAAGCATTTTTCTGCTGTTTTCTTATGTTGTTCCTCTTTTTGCCGGATCCCTTGCCGACAAATACGGATTCAAAAAGATGTTAATTATTTCGTACCTGGCATACCTTCCGTCGATCCTGCTCCTGATGTTCACAAAATCATATTCCGGCATTGCGCTCACCATGCTTTCCATAGGTTTGGCAGCGGGCATTTTTAAGCCGTTGATCTCGGGCACGGTGCGGGCCGTTACGGATAAAACCAACAAAACTCTGGGATTTGGTATATTTTACGCAATGGTCAATTTTGGTGCATCGATCGGGCCGGTCATCGCCGGGCAATTGCGGGCCATTTCCTGGAATTACGCCTTTCTCGCAGCGGCCATTTGTATTGTGATCATGCTGCTAATCACTATTTTCTTTTATAAAGAGCCACCAAGGGAGCCTCAGGAAGGAACGCTAAAGGATAAGCTGAAAGACATCTGGGTGGTTTTGGCTGATGTGAAATTTTCAGTTTTCCTGATCATACTCGGTGCATTTTTCTGGTTGCCTTTCTGGGCTTTTTTCAATATGCTGGCTATGTATATCGATTCGAGTCTCGATACAGCAGAACTTTACAATAACCTCGCAGGCATATTTGGCACCTGGTTTATGAGCATTTTATCAAGCAAAGATGAGCAGGGAGTTATGCGTGTTTTAGGAGAAACGGTATCGCATACCGGATACATTATCTTCATTTTCCAGGTGCTTGTTTCAAGGATTTCTGAGTCCTACCGGGCCATACCGACTTTCCTCACCGGATTGCTGATCATATCTTTGGGTTTTCTTGTGTTGGGATATGCCAATGTCGGGCCGGCAGCTTTTGTCTTTCTAGGGATATTGCTTTTTGCAATTGGCGAAATGGTTTCTTCTCCCAGAATCCAGGAACACATCACCTGGATAGCGCCCAAAGAGAAAGCGGGATTGTATATGGGCACAAATTTCCTGGCGGTAGGCCTTGGCGGCGCCCTGAGTGGTGTTACATACACCTCGTTGTATGGATACTTCAACAATGCCGGACACGTGGAATATGTGTGGTACACGCTTGCGGTACACCAGTTACTGGGTATTTTACTGATTTACGGATACATCAGGGCTTTGGGAGAATTTACAGAGCTGGATAAATAATTTTCTTCGTACAGCAAATAATCTCCTTTTTTTTCCGAGATAAGAGAGTCAGCCATACTAAATATCCGGCCCAGCTATGTAAGGAGGAGGTATTGGTCTGGATGATAAACCAAAAGAAATCAAATCTTAGCGCATCTTATACCTCCTCATTGTATGTGATTTCGCAATAAAATAATAGTAAAATATTGATTTTCAGGTATGTAACAATAGTAGTGTTGCCAAATGTGGCATTTTATTACAAGGTCAAATCAGGCTGCTAATCATGCCGAAAGGTTGGTTACGACAAGAGCGTCAGCACGTATCTAATGACAGATATTTAACTTAAATCCATTGAACAATGATTACTAAAAAGAAATTCAAATCATTACTCGCTGTATTGTCGTTCGCTGTTTTACTTTTCCCGGCGTGCAATAACGACAACGAAAACGATGTGACGTTCTCCGAGCAGGAGCAACTGGCGTTTGAAGGAGAAGAATCAGCAGAAAGTATGTTCGACATAATCGAATCGATTACCAGTTCGGCCTTAGAACATGCCGATATAAATTCAGGAGGAAGGTATGCTGTATCCCATCATCCTGAAATAGCCTGTGCAATGATTACGCTACAACAGGGAGAGCTGGCCAAATGGGTAACCATTGATTTTGGGAATGGATGCGATGGCCCTGACGGAAAAACCAGAAAAGGAAAAATAAAGGTTGAATACACCGGAGGATGGCTGACCAAAGGCGCTGTAATCACGACCATAGCTGAGAATTTTTATGTGAATGATTTAAAGATAGCGGGCACACGCGTCGTAACATCGCAGGGGATAAAGGATGCTGCACTTTCATTGTCAGTTAAAATAGTCGGTGGAAAAATCATCTGGCCGGACGGTTCATTCCTGACCAGAGAAAGTGTGCGTACACATAAGATCATGCTTAGTGAAGACCTCTCAGCAATCGAGTTGCAGGTTACAGGCGGGGCATCAGGGGTGACGCGCGAAGGAATAGAATATGCCGCTGAAATAATTGAACCGCTGGTCTTCACCACGAGTTGCAGCAACAGTGCAATCTACCTGCCTGTTTCAGGAATGAAAACCATCACAGTGCCGGAGTTACCGGTATTTACGATTAATTATGGCGAAGGGGCATGCGATAACAAATTCACGGTCATCACCGATCGCGGAAGCAAAGAAATCACATTGTAAAAACTTCAATTTTTGGCCATGAAAAGGCGGCTGATTATATCGGTCGCCTTTTTTTAATGCTGACTTTTGAGAAGCGACACACCTGCTGAGGAAGAATTTAGCGAGGCACTTGGTTTAATCGTGCACGACGCCATCGTATTTTCGGTAAATGCAAACAAAATTTCGTTATGTCATAATTAACTTAAAAATCGTTTACTCAAGTTTCGCAACTATTATAAAATTTTGATAGCCAAGTATTTCTCATAGTATATAATTTACAATTCGTTGATTTTAAGCTATATAAAAATTTCATTTTGCTATTAATCAATTTGCGAACATACCGTTTTGTTTGCGCTCATTGTGGTTTTATTTTTTTACCGCAAGGGTCACAAAGGGAAACTCAAAGCACGCCAGGGTTTTAATCAATGGAATTATGGACAGTTAAATATTTGTATTTAACTGCGAAACTTGAGTAGTCTATACATAAATAATTGAATTCCTGAAACCCCTTATGTGTATTTGTCGAACAAATATGTAAGGCGCTTTTGCAACATCAAATTATGTACATTCCCCATGTTTTTCGCTTTCTGGTAATTTTGTCTATTCTTTTAAAAATCAAGCTTTTTGACTAAATTAAGGCATCATGACTGCCCACAATCGTCAGCTCGCCGCAATTATGTTTACAGACATCGTCGGCTATACCGCGTTGATGGGGCGCAATGAAGACAGGGCGCTGACACTCCTGGAAAAAAACCGGCAAATCCATAAGCCACTGATTGAAAAGTACCAGGGTCGCTGGATAAAAGAAATGGGCGATGGGGTACTGGCTCAGTTTGACAGTGCATACAATGCCGTAAAATGTGCCATCGACATCCAAAAACAGGCTAATGAAAATTTTGATGCAAAACTGCGCATTGGCCTGCACATCGGTGAAATTGTTGTGGAAAACAATGACATTTTTGGCGATGGCGTAAATGTCGCTTCCCGGATCGAAGGCCTTACCGACCCTGGCGGCATCTACCTTTCAGGGGCCTTTTTCAATGCAATCATCAACCATGCCGATATCCATACCAGATTCCTGGCAAATGTACTATTGAAAAATGTACTCGATCCGGTCCCGGTTTATTGTGTTGAGGAAAAGCATTTGCCAGTGCCGGATAAACAGAAAATCAAACAGCTAAAAAAGCTGGATAAAGCCGATTATCAGCAAACCAGGATATTCAGAAAACCAGTCTTCTGGGCAATGGTTGCCGTTTTGCTGGTTGGTATCCTTACCGTGCGATGGTGGTTTGAAATATCAGTCCCGAGGCCTGTGAAAGCCATTGCCGTCATTCCGTTTACAAATTTTACAGGCAAAAGTGATGAGCAGTATTTTGTTGATATGATGCATGATGCGGTAATCAGCGAAATTGCTAAAATCGGTGGTCTGATCGTAAAATCGCGCACTTCAACATTGCAGTTCACTGATACCAGAATGAGCATTCCCGAAATAGCCAAAATACTGAATGTTGACGCGATCGTGGAATCTTCGGTGTATAAAACAGGTGATTCGGTTTATATGGTTGTTCAAATGATCAGGACCAGGCCCGTCGAAACACATATCTGGACACAGACATATGAGCGCGCCACGAGAAATATCCTGGCTCTTTATGGCGATTTGGCAAAATCCATTGCGCTGGAAATAGAAGTACAACTTACACCTCAGGAGGAAAGGCAACTCACACATTTAGAAGAAGTGGATCCGGAGGCCTACAAGGCATATCTCAATGGAAAATTTCATTGGAATAAACTAACCAAAGCAGATTTGGAAATTGCTGAGGGTTATTTCCTGCGTTCCTTGGAACTCGATCCCAATTCTGCCCTGCCATATGTCGGCCTTGCCAGGATAGGTATGGGCAGGGTTCAGATGGGGCTTATTCCCTGGCAGGAGTCGATAGACAATTATTACGGCTACCTCGACAAGGCAATAGAATTGGATAGCACCCACATAGATGTCTATTTTGCGATAGCTGCAACAAATTGTTGGGGATTGTGGAATTTTGAAACATCAAGGAAGGCGTTTGAAAAGGCAATACAATTAGCCCCTAATGATGCCATGGCAAGGGCTTATTACGCGCACCTTTTGTGCTATTTCAATGAGTTTGAGGAGGCAATCAGGCAGGGCGAGCGCGCTTTGGAACTTGACCCTCTAAACAATCTGGTGAAAGGTATTTTTGGTATGACGCTTAACAACTGCAGGCAATACGACAGGGCAGATACTGTTTTCAACAATGTCCTGAGAATTGATCCGCAAAATTCCATCGCCCTTTCTAATCTGAAAACAACCTACCATATGAAAAAGCAATACTCAAAAGCACTGGAATTCTGGAAAAAAGACTACAGTCACGATGATGAAGCCATCGATGCTCTTGAAAGCGGTTTCCAGACAGGTAGCTACGAGGGCAGCCTGAAAATGCTTGCAGAACTCCTTATCGAAAGATCAAAAACAAAATTTGTCACCCCCTGGAGAATTGCTACACTTTACGCCCGGGCCGGTATGCCGGAAGCATCGCTGGATTACCTGGAAAAAGCCTTTGAAGCCCATGACAACAATATGCCCTACATCGCCTCGGACCCGATCTTTGATTTTATGCGCGATGATCCCAGGTTTCAATTGATTGAAGAAAAAATGAACCTGCCGTCAAAATGAGGATGATGTGCTACCTCTGATTGATGATGGCCGTCACGATGCTGAGCTCCCCATCCGCAAAATGTGTCCAGACCGGCCTTACAAAACCTCCGTAAGATGCGATGTGGATATAATCACCCATATACACATCCGGATTGGGTTCGAAGGGCACAGCGCTGATCAATTCGTTTTTAAAGGTCTCGCCACCATCGGTTGATGTGGCCATGTAAACATCCGTTTTCAAATCATCATGGTTGCGCCTGTCATAAAATATGATATAGATATACCCGGTAATCGGATCAACGCTCATGGCATTGAAGCACTGGTGCGTGCCCATCATGGTTGATTCATCATCATTCACCCTTTTTGGTTCAGACCAGGTGTTGCCTTTGTCCGTTGACTTGCTGATCCAGATATCCGTATTCTCTTCTCCGTTGCGCTGATCAGCCCAACTGACATATATATTGCCGTGAAATGGCCCGTAACTTAAGTCGCAGCCATTGGCAGGCGTACCGGAAGCTTTGCCAAAACCGGGGATATGCATCTGCCAGCCTCCCGGCTGGTCTGCAATCACAATATCCTTTCTAAGCCAGGATATACCCCCGTCAGACGAGCGGTCGAAATAAATTTTTTCATTGTTTGCCCAGGTCACATACACATCGTTTTGCGGCCCGCTGGAAATCCTGGGACCAACAGTCGATGATATTCCGCCCGAACAATCTCCACCTGTCTGATTGATTCTGACTGCAGGCGTCCAGTTAAATCCGCGGTCATTGGAGTAGGAGAACATAATGTGGGCGCTGTCCGTTGGGTTGGATGATGGAAAGCGGTCGTATTGCGTCCAGGTGACAAGCACCCTTCCGGAGGTCTCATCAAACGCTGCCCATGGTTTTTCGTTCTTCCTTGTCTGGCTGTGCCCGATCGAAGCACCGCGTGTCCACGATGTGCCTTTTGATGAGCGCTGGCAGATGATCCTGTCCATCACCATTTTACTATCCCACCCCATTTTTTCAGGATCTGACACATGGAAATAATAAAAATATCCTTCATTATCTGCGAGCATGCAGGGATCACCAAAATCACCAAATTTAGATTTGGCATTCCGTACAGACCAGGTGCGTCCGTAGTCTTTCGAGAAAAATACCTTACTATGACCGGTTTTTGTTCCGGTGGTTTGCATGGTTTTATCATGTACCATGCTCATGGCCATTCTACCCGGATTTTTCGGATTTATAAACAATACAGGTGCGCAGGGACCCGTGTTATTGACTTTGCTTTTGAAGATGGTGATATTCTCATACTGCGCACTAGCCAGGGATGGCATCAGTAAGATGAATGCGGTTGTAAGTAGTCTGAAAATACGATGATCCATGTTACAGTTGCAGTATTTACAGTATTTTAATAATCTTAAAAATAATTAATTGTTTCAATATATGAATGTATCATGGGAATCTAACACAATATTTATTTTTGATAAAAGTCGTATTGATTGCTGTTCAGTAAAAAAAGTGATGATACAGGATGCTGCATGATTCCGTCTTTTTATATTTTCTTTATTTTGTAACCCTTGATATGAACACACCCACAATCCATTATTATGAAACAGAAAGGCATTGTTGCCCAGCTTGATGCTGTAAACGAATTTGAAAGGGAGCCGGTTCCGGCTTCAAAGCTCAAAGGATTGCGCAGTTTTATCGGAATGTACGCCGGAGAGCATACCGCCGGAACAGAGTTTGTGATTGGCCCGCTGTTCGTGGCGCACGGTGTTACGGCATTCGACCTGGTTGTCGGTCTGCTTGCCGGCAATCTGCTTGCTGTGCTGAGTTGGGCTTTTTTGTGCGCACCCATCGCGGTGAAGGCGAGAATCACAATGTATTTTCAGCTCGAGAAAATTTGCGGTACGAAACTGGTAAAATTTTATAATGTGGTAAACGGCCTGATGTTCTGCTTTCTGGCAGGATCAATGATCGCCGTTTCTGCAACAGCCATCGGCATCCCTTTCGGTTTGAAAATGCCGGCACTGAGCGATATGCTTCCCAATAGTTTTGGCTGGATCGTCGCGGTGTTTGCGGTCGGTTCACTCACTACAGTTGTGGCGATGTTCGGATACCAGCAGGTTTCCAGATTTGCCAATGTAGCTGCCCCATGGATGATTTTGATATTTTTGGCTGCAGCCATTGCCGTGCTTCCTCAGCTCGGCGTAACATCCATCTCCGATTTCTGGGCTGTGGCCAATGAAAAAATATGGACTGGCGTACCACTGGCCGGACAGGGCAGGTTTACTATGTGGCACATTACTTTTTTTGCCTGGTTTGCCAATATGGCCATGCACATCGGTATGTCAGACCTGTCAATCTTCCGCTATGCCAAAAAGTGGCAGTATGGGTTTTCTTCGGCCACAGGAATGTTCATCGGCCATTATTTTGCATGGATTGCATCCGGCATACTGTATGCCCTCTTCCTTCAGCAATCGAATCAAAGTGATGAATTTGCTCCAGGTGTGGTTGCCTACAATGCTGCGGGAATTGCCGGCGCTGTTTGCGTAATCATAGCCGGATGGACCACTGCCAATCCAACGATTTACCGCGCGGGTCTTGCGCTTCAATCGCTTGTGCCAAAATGGAAGACCTGGAAAGTGACCCTTGTCACGGGTTTGGTGACAACGATAGCCGCGTGTTTTCCGGGCCTTGTAATGAAGCTGCTGGATTTTGTTGCGATTTATGGATTCCTCCTGATGCCGATGGGAGCAGTTATATTTATTGATTTTTACGTGTTACGGCGTTTTGGTTTATCGGATTTATACGCCGAAAAATCAGGACTAAAAATGAATTGGGCTGCCGGCGCCGCATGGCTCATCACGCTGCTCGTCGGATTGCTTATGAATATATTTCTGGGAATTGAGGTGTTTTTCCTTGGTCTTCCGGGCTGGTTTGTCGCTTCCCTGATTTATATCCTCGGCAGCAAAATCATTCAATCCAAAACCACACTTCAAACAATCAGATCATGAAAAGTTCAATTATAAAAATTATCTCCTACCTTGCTCTTGCAGGAACAATTATACCTTCCCTAATGGTCTTTTTTACGGGGCTGGATTTGCAAACTAACAAAAATATCATGGTCATTTCCATGATTTTGTGGTTTATGACCGCACCTGTTTGGATCAACAAAAAATCTGAGGAGGAATCAACCGGATAGCTTCGTACTCTTTTCAAGGCACCCGCGCAGACCTTTCTCTAAAGGCTGCTTGTTGACGTTGACGCCAATAAAAACGATGCGCGATTTACGAATCTCGCCATCCATCCAAATACTGCCGACATCCACTTTGCTGTTGGAGCGAACGCTCTGAAAAATTATTTTTCGGCTTTCGCCGGAAAAATTGAGGATGCCCTTGATCCGGTAGATTTGGTATCCGCTCAAAAAAAGCAGGATGTTGATCCAGTGTTCGAATTTTTGCGGAATGATTGGTTCATTGAATTCAAAACTGTGGGCTACAACTTCGCTGTGCGTATGATGATGGTGATGATGTGCAGGTTTGAGAAGTGCGTTTTCGAGCCTGTTGCTGTCGTAAGCATGAAGTTTTAAAAGGTTTTCGCTGACATCACAAAACGCAGCGCGCAACATTTTGGCTTCGGGGTTGTAATGCCGGAGTGTTTTTTCGATCTCTTCGAGCTGGTTTTCAGCCATAAGGTCGGCCTTGTTCAGAATAATGGCATCAGCAAACGTCACCTGTTTCAAAGCCTCACCACGCTCTTCCAGGTTCCTGAGCACATCGTGTGCATCAGCGATACAAACAGTTCCGTCCAGCACAAAACGCTTCGAGCGATTATCGCCAACAAAAGCAGCCGCGATGCCATCCGGTTCGGCAATACCGGTCGTTTCGATGAGCAGGTGGTTAAATTTGTATTCCGATTTGATGAGCTTTTGAAGCAGTTCGCCGAATTCAGCATTCAGGGAGCAGCATACACATCCATTCGACATTTCGAATATGCCATCACGTACATTGAGCACCAACTCCTGATCGATGGGGATGTCCCCAAATTCATTTTCAATGATTGCAAATTTTTTCTCCGGATGTCCGGCTATCAGATGATTAAGCAGGGTTGTTTTGCCTGCCCCCAGAAAACCTGTGATAATCGTTACCGGAATTTTATCGATGCTCATGTCTGTGAACTTTTGGTGGTACGGGATCGAAACCAGTTCCTCCCCAGGGATGGCATCGCGAAAACCGCCGGATGCCCAGGATGAGTCCTTTCCAGGGGCCATGGATTTTTAGCGCTTGTATCATGTAGGTTGAGCAGGTAGGGGTGTACCGGCAGGTAGCAGGGAAAAGTGGTGATATGGCCATCTGGTAAAATTTTACCAGGCCAATGAAAATGCCGGATATCATGTTTCTGAACAATTGCGCCATATATTTTGTGAGCGCAATATACGGTTTT
>CAYZWN010000075.1:0-18166 GCA_964482185.1 uncultured Roseivirgaceae bacterium | reverse complement strand
CCAGCGAGGATTTCTGCCTGCTCTCCTCCATGCACCCAACCAATAATTTCTTCCTTTATTTCTATCGGAAATGACCTGTTGGGTTTCTGTATATCAACGCCAAGAATCAAATCTCCCCTGAAGTCTTTGACACTTATTCTTTCGACGCTTAGATTGAGCAGTTGTTCAAAAAGCTCATGGGTTTCCTTGTTTTTTGTAATAAGTCGCTTGAGGCTGACACTCGGCATAATGATCGTAAATTATGTTAATCAGGACAGTTCAAGTACTTGCCTGGCTTTTTGCAGCAGATCATCTGGATCGAAAGGCTTGGTCATATAGATGTCGGCCTCCACATCCTTCCCTTTTTGCTTATCGAGTTCCTGGCCCTTGGCTGTGAGAATGATGATAAAAACATCATTGAATTTCAGTTCCTGTTTCACTTTGCGGCAAACCTCGATGCCATTCATCTTTGGCATCATCACATCAAGAAAGACAAGATCTGGCTTTTCGTCCATAATCAACTGTAGTGCATCTTCCCCATTGGTTGCCGTGAGCAGCTCTACACCTTCATCCTCGAGTTCTTCAAGCGTCTGCTCGATCAGCATACGCAAGTGGTCCTCATCATCTACGATTAAAATTTTTTGACTCATATGTTAGTGGTTTTCAATTATTAATCACATTTATTGGTACATCATAAAAAGTACATTTTCCAGGCCCTTCTCAAATCGGATGGTTTTTAGCATTTCATGATCCTTAGAAATCAGCGAGTTGAGAATGATAATATCCGGCTTGGAATCAATCGCCTTTTGCAGCAGTTCGCTCCCGTTGGACTCCACCACAGTGTAACCTCGCGTTTGTAAAACCTCAGCGAGCGTTCTGGCCGTTGAAGCATCTTCATCAACAATCATCACTTTGCGTTTCGACTTGCCCTGTTCCAGCAAGGAACCGATTTCTGCAAAAAGCTTCTCGGTATCAATGGGCTTGGTGAGATACCGATCTACACCCAAACGATAGCCCCGTTCTTTGTCCTGGACAATGGATAAAATAAGTATTGGTACATCCATTGTGAGCGGATCGTTTTTCAATACTGCGGCCACATCGAAGCCATTCATTTCTGGCATCATGACATCGAGAATCAACAGATCAGGCAATTCCCTTCTCACTGCATCGATTGCCTCCTTGCCGTTTGAAGCCTGACGAACGATGTAGCCACTTTCAGAAAGTTCCTGCTTCAGCAGGTCTCTGATGTGTTTTTCATCATCAACCACCAGGATGGATTGCTTGCGGTTTTCGCGATGAGGGGCTGTTCTGAGCACCTGCTTTTTAAGTTGTTCCACCAGTTCGTCGAGGTTGAAGGTTGCTTCAAGTTTACCAGAGACTGGCAGGCTGAAAGAAAATTTACTGCCTTTTCCAACTTCGCTTTCTACCCAGATTCTGCCCCCGTGGTATTCGATGATCTCTTTGCTGATCGGAAGCCCGAGTCCTGTTCCTTTTGGCTTATCGGTAAGGGTGTCTCCTACCTGCTTAAACTTATCAAATACCTTAGGCTGATCTTCCCTGGAGATGCCCATTCCGGTATCGGAGATGGTGATAACAAATTCATTGTTCTGCATCCCGGCTGAGCAAACAACCTCACCCTGATCCGTAAACTTGGCGGCGTTGGATAGCAGGTTGATCAGCACCTGAATGAGCTTATCCCGGTCACCTTTCAGGCTGGGGATCTCCTTGCCTAATTTCTTTTTCAATTTCAGTTTTTTACTATCAAACACGGAGGCAGTAGCGGCCAGGGCCTGGTCAATGACAGATCCCATATCCACATTTTCGATGTGCCATTCCATTTTTCCGGCTTCAATTTTGGCCAGGTCGAGCACATCGTTGATCAGTGTGGTCAGGCGTTCTCCTTCAGAAACAACCACATTCAGATTTTGCGCGATCTGATCTTTGATTTTGTTGGTCTTTCCATCACTGTTGTTTACCAATGGGAAAATCTTATCAGACAATCGTTTTCTTATAATTTTAGCAAAACCAATTACAGAAGTGAGCGGGGTGCGGAGTTCATGACTTACTGTTGATAAAAATGCACTTTTAGCTTCGTTGGCCTCTTCAGCATTTCTTCTGGCTTCTTCTGCCTCCGCCTGGGCTTTAAGCGTATTTTCAAACAGTGTGGCATTGTGTATGGCCACGCCAACATTGGAGGCGATGGTAGATAGCAGCCGCATATCGTCTTCATCAAAGCGGTTTTCCTGCTCAGTACTTTGCACACTGATCACGCCAATGACATCCTTACCGGTAATGATAGGCACGCCCAAAAAGGAGGCTGCTTCCTTACCCGTTCGTTCTATTCCCAGTTCTGCATACCGTGCATTTACATCCTGATTGATAAGCGCCGGCTCACCTGTTTTGATGATGCTGGAAGTAAGTCCTTCGCCATATTTGATCGGGGCAATTTCGTCTCCATACTGATAAGGGAAATTGATGATGTTGGTTTCCTTATCATGAAAGGCGAGAAATACGATGTTGGCGTCGAACAATTCCTTCATGAGGTCGCCTACCATTTGGATCAGCGCATCGAGGTCGAGCTGTGATGCCAGCGCATTGCTGACCTTGGTAACAGAAGCCATTTCGGCTGCCCGCTGCTGGGTTTCGCTAAATAATCGGGCGTTTTGCAGCGCCACGCTCATGCTGTTAGCCAGTGTACCCAGTAAATTGATGTCTGCTTCCGTAAATGCATTTTCCCGGTCGAGGTTTTGCAGGGTGATGTATCCCGTAACATTGGCACCCACCACCAATGGCATATACACAAGAGATTTAGGCATTTGTGTGCCGGGAACTGCTTTGGGCGGATCAAAGCCCCGTGAAGTGACTTCGGCAACATTTTGTGGGTTGATCACCAATGGCTCCTTATGCTTGACCAGGTAATGCCGGTAGCTGTCCATAGGTCTGGGTTTGGGATAGTGCTTTTCTCCATTTTCGAACAGGTAGTGAAATATTTCATAGTTCCTCGAATAGTCAAAAGTGGCAATACCTGCTACCTGAGCATCAAAAATATCCTGTATCCGATCTCCCACGAGATTATAAATGCCCTGCAAATCCATCTCTGCGACCAGGCCTTGTTGCACGGAGTTGATCACAGCCAGTTCCTCTACGCGCTGACTGAGTTCTTTTGTACGTTCATTGATGGTATTTTCAAGTTCCAAACGTTGTTTTTTCAGCTTGGCTGTTCTTAATCGTACTATCAGCCAGATGAGTAAGCCGGCGATGATCACATAAAAAACATAAGCATAAATAGTGCGATGGATGGGTGGTAATATCGTGAATTGAAATCCGGTTGTTTCTTTCACTGCACCGTTTCCTGTTGTTGCACGAACCCTGAATGTGTATGTGCCTTCATGAAGATTAGTGTACTCTTTTTCTGTTTTTTTAGTCCATTCGGAAAATTTATCATCAAAACCCTCCAGTAAAGTTTGATATTGAACCTCAATGCCACTTTCAAAAGCGGGTATTGCATATTGAAAGCTTAATGAATTATCATCATAGCTTATTTCTGGTATATTTTGAAACTCTGATCTTCCAGCTGATATGACCGTACCGTCAATCGTTTTTACATTTCTCAAAAGAATATCGAAGCTTTGGCTTACTATTTCTTCCTTGTTCTGATCATACCGGATCAGACCATCTGAGGTTGGCAACCAAATAATGCCATTATCCTCCGGGTAAACCCAGTTTATCAATTGATCCTTTACCGTTTGGAATTTCTCTATGTGAAAATTGTATGTACCGCCCTCCTTTGGTTCCGCCATCACCAGGCCATCGCCGGCGATCCAAAGTCGTTTGTTTTTATCTTCAATAATTACTGTATTGGGTTTTTTAACAAATTCCGAAATATCATTAAACCGCTGATCTTCAATAAAAGTGTCTTGGTCCTCAATATATTTATAGCATCCGTTTTCGGTGAGCACCACCGCAGAACCGTCAACTTCAAACACAGTTGTTCTTTTTTCTTTAATTCCCTTATCCGGACCATAAATTTTATATTTAAATCTTGCCTGATTCGGGCCGGCAGAGACATCATCTAACCATAGTCTCAATACACCATTTTCTGCTGTTCCTGACCACCATTCGCCTTCTTTTGTTTCATAGCCGAATCTAAATGCAAAATCAGCACTATCAAATTCTGATATAAATCCCTCATCAATCCATTGCCCGGTTGAGGTTTTGTACATCGTACCTATATCGTCTCCAGTGAAGACATAGTATCGCTGCTTATTTGCTTTGGATTGTTCCACCCCAAAAAGGACGAAGTCTCTATTGACCGATTTTCTGATTGGTATAGCTTTTCCGTTATTATACTTTGCCAATCCTGTGTAGCTCGTAAAAAGCAGTTCACCATCAAACACCTTCATATCAAAATTCTGAATTCCTACACCTTCGATTTGTTCAAATCTTTTTTTGTCGGGATTATATTTGAGCGCACCAAGCGTTCCTCCTACGAACAGCTCACCTTTATAGCGGGCAAAAGTGCCAATACCGCTTTCTAATCCTTGTTTTTCGTTAAAAAAAGTAAATGGAGAATTGATATCAACTCGTGAAATCCCTTTTGATAGCGCCAACCACAATACACCGGACTTATCTAAAAATGGATAAAGTACTGAACCATCCTGCAATCCACTGTTTCGGTCGATGTGCTGAATAAGTTTTCCCTCATCATTAAGAATAAGGCAGCCGCCGCCTATTGTCCCGATAACGTAGTCACCATTTGGCAAAACAAGACCAGGAAGATATATCTGATACTTAGAGATAATTTCATCTGCTCCCGTATGAAACTTTTTTAATTGGTCATTTTCATAAGTCCAAAAGCCCATATTTACTGTTCCTAGTATCAGTCCATCTTCTTTAAAAGGGAGCATTGTATAAATCCTTTCTGATGCAAACATTTCTCCTCCCGAAATAAGCTTCAATTCGTCATCTTCCAATACCATCAGCCCCTTCTCCCATTCTCTCGCGTAAAGTTTTCCATGAACGAAAGCCGACATGTGAAAACCAGATGGAGAATCCCATTTTTTCAATCCCCCTGGATCTAGAGCTATCAGTTTAGAGTGGGTATTGAGATACATGGTCTCACCATAAAGATGAATCCCCCAAATTTCTTCAAAGTCCCGGAACATTTCAGGAAGACTGTCTAAGAGGGAATTATAAACGGTGTTTCCAATACTATCAAGTGATAGAAAGCCAAATCTTTTCTTTCCCCCAATATATATCCGGCCATTTTTATCTTTCGCAAAACAGCGAGCCCCAATTGGTTCTCCTTGATATGTGATTTGCCTCCAGTATGCGCCATCAAATTCCAACAATGTTTTAATATTTCCAGCGTATATTATCCCTCTGTCATCCTGAATAAGGGCCCAATTTATGGGTTCGCCTGCATAATCTTTGGGCGCATAATTTATGATTCGTGGCAAACCATACTCCTGGCCTGACTGACTAAAGGCTGATAAAGTAAAAGTGAATAGCAAGAGACTTGCAATGCAAATCCCGGTGAAGACTTTGTTCATAGTCCGTAATGTTAAGGTCATGGTAAGCAAATATATTAAGCATTTATGCCATCCGAAAGCATTTAACACTGTCTGGAATTTTCGGCTCGTTTAATCAATAATTCAAGAATGAAATCTCCTACTCAATTAGTTTCCAAGACATGGAAACACCGTGCAGCACTGTCAATTGGATACAACAAAGTCTCCAATATAGCACATTATATCCATTGTGTTAATAATTCGTGAAAAATTAAAGCCGACAATGCAAACGTGAATGCAAAGCTTCCTATTCCGGATGCCAGGACATACCTTGCCTATTATTTTTTAATCGTGGTAACCAAGGTATAGATATCTGTGATCGGAAGCGTACCAACCCCAATTTTAATAGCAAAAAATTCAATAAGTAAAATCTATCCAACATCCCGGGCATAGTAGATACCCGATGCCGGGTATTTCTCAGAACTACTGTGAATCCGGGGTCATTAGCCTCAGACTTTCCTGTTGATGTACTCCGAGTAATCCTTTTTTATCCGGTTGTAATCACCCCCAAATAGTGCCGAAGAAATCAGAAAGTCTGCGGTGGCCCGGTTGCAGGCCGTGGGAATGTTATACAACACAGCCAGCCTGAGGAGGGCTTTCACATCTACATCGTGGGGCTGCATTGACATGGGATCCCATAAGAATATGAGAATATCAATTTCATCATTGCAGATCATTGACCCCATCTCCTGGTCGCCGCCAAGAGGCCCGGACTTCAGTCTCTGAACCTTGATCGATTTCACATCCTTTTCATTGAGGGAATCGATGACCATCTTACCGGTGGTGCCAGTGCAGATCAGTTCGTGTTTTGCCAGATGATCTGCATTGTATTCTACCCAATGGATTAAATCTTCTTTTCTATTGTCGTGTGCTACTAATCCAATTTTCATATTATTATTTTTTAATAGCCATGAAGTTAAGCTCGGCCCAACTGATGTTGCAGAGAGATACTTTTTCCGGCCTTGTTGTGATTTTTTATTTTGCTGATGATCCCTGAAGGTACAGGTTTATTCATTAAGGAGATAGAAGCTAAGTATAAAGATTGGCCTCTATCGTTATAAATTAATTTTTTAATATCATTTGATCATTATTATTAATAATCCACGCAAACTTACGCGTATTTTTTGCCGGCCTTTCATTAATTATGATATTTCATTAAAATATTAATAATTCATTAATAATCAATAGCTGCAGTTATTCGGGAAAAATTTCTAACTTATTGCTAAAAACCGACAATGCAGCCGCTGATCTACCTCCTCTGGATGACCCTTTCCTTTGCTATTTATATGTCATGGATCACAATTCGATTTGGCATTCTGTCTTCCATTTCTGAGAGCTTTTACGCCTTACGCGATGAATATGGCAAGTCATCACTTATTCCCTGGCTTTTCTGGCTTTTCCTGATCAATGTATCATGGCCCATTTTCCCATTGCTTCATTTCAGCGGTTTTTCTTTTTTTGCCATGGCAGGAATCATATTTGTCGGAGCTGCTGCACAATACAGGATGGGATCGCCAACAGAGCTTGTCCACGTTATTGGCGCAGCATCAGGTATTATTTTATCCTTTATCGCCATTGGCTTTGTATTTGGCGGATGGGCATGGGCATGGTTGCCTGCTACGGCTTTGATCATCGGTATCCTGAATTGGGTTAGAATTAAAAATTACACCTGGTGGCTTGAGGTAGTTTCATTTGTCCTGATCATTATTGCATTAGCTGTACATGCTTTATAAAAGTTTTTTTCTTATAAAAAATCCTGATGTTAAATGAAGCCGCCGTAATGTGACATGATAGAAGTTTCCCGGCACCCAGGTATCAATAGTGAATAGTTCAGAACCCGGTTTTCGAATCAGTCGATAGATAACCAAAAAAAAATTCCAAAAGTCAAATTCCAAATCACATCATTAGTCATTGGTCAATGGTCAATGGGTCCCGGATTTAAACCCAGTCCCAAGTCCATAGCACCCTGTTCCTGGTGCCCATCAAACTTTATCATTTCTCATTTCTTATACGTTATTTCGACTTCGAATTGTCAACTCGATTATCTTCATAGTCGCTTTGCCGATCAATGTTTTTATGATGATGCTTTTGAAATAGTCACTTTTGCCTTTTCGGATAGAGGCAGCTTCATTGCCTCTGCTATTCCCCGATCAGACATTTTTAATATGGTCTTTTTAAGTATTTGCACAAGCTTATCATCATCATGCTTGCCGGAAAATTCATCGAAATAATATTGCAAAAACACCAGGCAGATGATGTCTTCCAGAGTTTGCATGTCATGATCCTGCTTGAGATTTTTCTTCATAAGCAGATCTTTTACCCTATTGATCGTGGTCGGATCATATTCCGCCTTTTTCAGAATTTCTCCGGCAATATTTGCATGATGCAGTTTCAGCCGGCTTCGCCATTTCAGATAACCTTTTCTGTCCAGAGGAAAATCTGCTCTGGGAATTTCCCATCTTCCAATGTGCTGACACCTGGCTGCAAGCCGCAATGCTTCGGAGGCCATGGGTTCAAATTCAACGAGTTTTTCTGACATGCGCAGCCCGTATAGCAGATTGTCAGTCATGCTTTTGCCATGTACATCAGTCACTTTCGGATCACTTCTGTTATAGTCATCAAATTGCCTGATCGCATTTTCAAATTTAGTTTCGCTCACGGTGCTGTTTTGGTTTTAGTGTATTATGATTTCTTAATAACCTTGAATTTATGACAATTTTATTTTTAACTTCATCGCTGATAAATTTAATTGAAAGAGATTCACCGAAACAAAAATTGAATTTTTATTTGACAACCACCAAAATTAAATATCATGAAAACCACAATTCTATTGCTTGCCACTACCTTTTTTGTAATTGATGCCCATGCCCAGTGCATAAGTCCATACTACAAGCTAAAGGAAGGCACCGTCATCGTATCGGAGAGTTATGATAAAAAGGACAAACTCCAGTCGCGTCAGGAAACCAAAGTTCTTCAGTATAACGAAACCGGCGACGGATTTGAAGCCACAATTGGCTTTACGGCTACGGATAAAAAAGGCAAACCACTAACCGAAGGAGATTATAAGATGTCATGTAAAAACGATGTTTTTAATATAGATATGAGCAATTTTGTTCCGGCAGAATCTATGAAAGGCTTCGAAAACATGGAAGTTGATATGCAAATGGATCAACTACAGTACCCGGCTTCGCTGGCAGTTGGTCAGCAACTCAATGATGCAAGCATAACTGTTACCACAAAAAAAAGCCCGATTCCCATGAAAATGGAATTCTTTATCACTGACCGTAAAGTTGATGGAAAAGAATCTGTCACCACACCTGCCGGAACGTTCGATTGCTTCAAAATCAGTTATAACACCCGGATTAAAATGATGCTGAATTTGAGCTACACAAATGTGGAGTACTTGTCTCAAAATTCAGGGGTTGTAAAAACCGAAACATTCAAATCCAATGGGAGTCTGGTTGGATATACTTTAATCACCCAATACGATTACTAATCCCGGTCGCAGAATAAAATTATCCCCGACAATTATCCGGCCCACTTTTCCCTGACCAAGGGATTAATTTGTTAATTGTCACCGGTAGTATTGAATTTTCAACGCTTCCCGGAATTGCTCACGAAAGCAATGTGCTTGCTGTCCGGCGACCAGGATGGTACATTGATGGTTCCCTGCCCACCATACATATAGGCAATTACCTTTGGAGCGCCTCCTGTGACAGGCATCAGATTCAAGGAAACCCGCTTGTACGACGGGTGGTCATCCGGGGCGACGGTAGTTGGAAAGGTTAAATACACCATCCATTTTCCATCGGGGGAAATATGAGGAAACCAACAGTTTTCCTCTCCAAAAGTGAGCCGTTCCGGGCCTTTTCCATCCGGCTTCATGCGCCATATCTGCATCGTGCCCGATTGGCTCCCATTATAATAAATGTATTTCCCATCCGGTGAATATTCCGGACCATCTACATGGCCGGTCTCAAAAAAAGTCAGTTGCGTTTCCAGCCGATTATTGATATCTGCCTTATATATGTTGTATGGCGCTGATTCAGACCTTTTTGCCACATACACCACCTCCCTGTTGTTAGGATTCCAGCCATGCCAGTAGGATGGCGTCTTTTCCGTAACAAGTTTTGGCTCTCCACCCTCAAGCGGCAGCACATAAATCGCCGAACCTCCTCCATCCAGGGTACGCATGTGGCTGCTGCTGATTGCGAGTAACTTTCCGTTAAATGATATGCCGTGATCATTATTATTCTGGTTGGCAGCGCCTGTGTTGAGCTTTTGAATCTCACCACCGCCGACAGGAATGGTATAAATAAACCCATCCATATTAAAAAGCAATCGTTTGCCATCCGGCATCCAATTTGGTGCTTCAAACCTTCCTGCTGACTCATAAATTACTTTTCGTTTCCCATCGAACACATTCATTGTTTCCATTCTGCAACCGATGAATCCACTTTCGTAAGGATTATAATCATCCGAAACAGGCTTATCGATCCGTACATTCCAAATTCTGGCCTCCTCCCGCTCTTCCGGGTTATGCGAACAAATAAACAATCCGGCCAATACTTCCTCACCAAAGTAGTCCGTGGTTTTCTTTCCGATTAGCTGGAGCGGCGCTCCGGGATGTGCAGCCCGCATGATCAGGGTTTTGCCTTTTCTTTCCAACTGGATAATTGAGTAATGACTTTTTGGACTAAATATCTGGTCTTCCGGATCGCGCATGTAAGCACCGCGCAAGGCGCGCCACTGCAGCACAGTCAGACCATCGCCGTGCAACGTTGCACTTACGTGTGCAGCCTGCTCATCCGGCGACTCGCGCACCATCCATCCGACCTTTCTGTGGAGATCAACCCCCTGCCCTATAAATTCAAAATTTGCCGTAAGGATAAAATCCCCTTTCATTGGATTGTAGAGATAGTGAAATTCATCGCGGTTGAACCAGATATTATATCCACCGCCTTTGATGACATACTCCTGGGCAGCAGCATCATAAGACGCAGAACCTTTTTTGGCGGGACTGCCAATATCGGTTGAATTTAAAAAAATACCTGTTCTGTTTTCCTGCGAAAAAGTAGTTGGAAAAATCATAATAACGAATAATAAAGTGAGTAGCGCTTTCATTCCGGCTTATTGTTTTGTCTTTGTCAAAGATACAATTCATTTGATATGGATAAAGCGAAATGCGTCTTGGATTAGCATAATAAAACTTCATTGCATTCAATTTTCGGAAAGTGAACAACTTTTTACAATTCTGCCTTGAATCCGGCAAGGCCAGCATAAACCGTTGAAATTCATTCACAACTCAATAATTATTTTTATTTTTATCATATAGTCCAATAATTTCCACATAACCCGAGAATCATGTCATCACTTAACAGGTTAAACCGCAGAAAATTTATTCATTCAAGCAGCGCCATTGCAGCAGGCTCCATGCTGCTTCCATCACTTTCAACCATGGGTATGGCACAAAAACCAAAAGCCAAACTAAGGGTAGCGCTTGTCGGAACCGGTATCCGTGGCAATACATTCTGGGGACGGCGCCTGGTAAACAATTACAAAGATGAACTGGAATTTGTCGCGTTATGCGATCACAACGAGGGCCGTGTGAAATTTGCCACCAAAATGATCGGCGTAGATTGCCCGACGTTCACAGATTTCGACAAAATGATGACAACCATCAAGCCTGACCTGCTCATTGTAACAACCATGGACTCCACCCATCACGAATTTATCATCAAAGGGCTGGAATATGGCATCAATGTGATCACGGAAAAGCCCTTGACTACCGACGAAGATAAATGCCGGGCGATACTTGATGCAGAGCAAAAGACAGGCAAAAAAGTAATCGTTGGTTTTAACTACCGGTACGGCACCTTATTTACCGCCATAAAAGAGCAGCTCGTTTCACAAAAAATCGGCGATATCACTTCCGTGGATTTTCATTGGTATCTGAATACATATCACGGTGCCTCCTACTTCAGACGCTGGCATGGAGAAAGCGATAAGGGCGGCACGCTGCTGGTACATAAATCCACCCACCATTTCGATTTGCTCAACTGGTTACTTGATTCAGACCCGGTGGAAGTATTTGCTTACGGCTCGCTGGAGCACTATGGCAAAAACAACCCTTTCAGAGGCGAAAAATGCCGCGGTTGCGCCATGAAAGACAAGTGCAAATTTTATTGGGACATCACCAGAGACAAAACCTCGATGGATCTTTACGTGGCGCATGAGCAGTACGATGGCTATATCCGGGACAATTGCCTCTGGCGCGAAAATATTGATATTTATGATAAAATGGCCGTTCAGATTAAGTATGCCAACAATGTAAGCGTAAGTTATTCCTTAACTACTTACTCGCCCTATGAAGGTTGGCGCATTGCATTCAACGGGATGAACGGACGATTGGAATCGTGGGAAGACATTCCCTGGAGGCAAAAAGAAAAAGTGGATCAGGCGGCTCTGCATGCACAGGAAATGAGCCAGGACCAGCAACGCGAGGCGACCAGGTATGACGAAATAGTAATGATGCAAAACTGGGAGGATTACCAGATGATCAAAGTGCCAAAGAGCGGGGGTGGCCATGGAGGCGGAGACAGCAGGCTTCAGGACAAAATATTCAAAACTCCGGATATGCCGGATCCATTGAAACATGCTGCGGGTTCGAGAGATGGCGCTTTTTCAATCTTAGTCGGCATTGCTGCACGCAAAAGCATTGAAGAACAGCGTGCAGTGAAAATTGAAGAATTGACAGACCTGAAACCAATGGCTAAAAGGCCTGTTTAAGCGTATTTATTATTTATTGAAATGCTTCACCCGCAAAAAGTGAAGCATTTTTTTTAAAACAGTATTACCAGTTCATAAACCGCCTGTACTTGAAAAATAGTGCGAGGCTTCGCATCGTAAATTCATTACCGTTGTCAACCAGTGTATAGACGTATTGCGTCTATTTTCAATATGTCTGATCCCTGCGTTTCATGGGTTTTAACAGTTTTCCATAGCGAAATTTGCAGGTAAGCTTCATCATTGACGAAGCTATTCCGGAATCGTTAAATATCCAGGTGATCCGGCGGGCTTATTAGCCGGTCGAAACCTCTGGTCGTAACATCGGCAGTAATTGTTGGCGGGTACCAGGCTTTCTACACTAACCTGGCAGAAGAGTTTGGGTTGTATTTCTTGTCGTCTTTGTATGGAGCTGAAACAGGAAAATAAAACATTATAAACAACTGTAAATCAGAAGTATAATAATAAATAGATCTAAATTGTAATTGCTGAGAATTGAATGGAATGTAATCCTGACAAGATGCTATTGTTAGCCTCAAAAAATTTAGCTCCCTAATACTACCTAATTTTATTTTTTTGTTAAAAATTTAATAAATTAACACTCCAATTTGGCATCGGGCTCAATCAACAAAGTTTGTTGTGAGGGAGTTAATTTTTTTATTCAACAAATTTTTTAAAAATGAAACTAAAAAATCTCATCTATCTAATCCTATTGGGACTTTGGTCCTGTCAACAGGATGTTCAATCAGATTATAAAACCATAGTCAACAGCTCGCACGGGGGCAAATATACCTATGAGGTGGTGAAAGGAGATCCCACCCAAACGCGGTTCTATACCTTAGAGAATGGGCTCAAGGTAATATTGTCCATCAATAGGGAGGAGCCGAGCGTGATGGCTCTGCTCACCACGCGTGCCGGAGGTAAAAATGACCCGGCAGATAATACCGGTCTCGCACATTATTTGGAACATATGCTTTTCAAAGGAACGACCAGCCTAGGCACTACTAACTATGAAGCCGAGAAAGTGCACCTTGATGAAATCGAAAGGCTTTATGAGGTTTACAATATTAGTATGGATGAGTCGGAGCGCAAGAATCTTTACAAATCCATCGACTCCGTTTCTGCACTCGCTTCTAAGTATGCCATCGCCAATGAATATGACAAAGCCATGTCTTCTGTAGGATCAGGGTGGACCAATGCCTTTACCAGCTTTGAAATGACTGCCTACATGGAGAAATTTCCTTCTAATAACCTGGAAAAGTACCTCATGATTCAAAATGAACGCTTCCTTAATCCGGTATTTCGGTTGTTTCATACCGAATTAGAAACGGTATATGAGGAGAAAAATATTTCGCTCGACAATGGTTCGAGTAAAGTTTTTGAAGGCATGTTTAGCGGCCTGTTTCAAAAGCACCCCTATGGCACCCAAACCATATTAGGCAATGTGGAACACCTGAAAAACCCTTCACTGAAAGCCATAAGAAAGTTTTATGAAACCTACTACGTACCTAATAACATGGCTTTGACATTAGTAGGTGATTTGGATATGGACAAGACTATTGAAATGGTCGATGGCTTAATGGGTAAATGGCAACCCGGAGCACTTCCCGAATTCACATTTGAAACTGAAGAACCCATTGCCCAACCCATCGAAAAGTCAGTCATCAGCCCTGATGAGGAAAGCGTGGCTATCGGTTACCGGATGCCCCACACCCATGATAAGGAAGCCCTTTTAGCAGAAATCACCAGAACCATTCTCTACAATGGAAAAACCGGACTGATCGACAAAAACCTGGTAATTGATAAAAAAGTGCTTTCAGCTTTTGGGTTTGATTACCTGCTCACCGATTACGGCTTGATGTACTTTGGGGCAAGGCCACTTGAAGGCCAAAGTTTATCGGAAGTAAAAGATTTGATCATTGACCAGATCAATACCCTTAAAGCGGGAAATTTTGATGATGACATGATTCAAGCCATCATCAACAACTACAGGGTGTCAAAAATCAGAGAGATGGAAAATGGCATCCAAATGGCTTTTACACTCAATGATTTATTTTCTACCAATACTTCGTGGGAAACCTACCTGCGTCAAGGTTCGGAAATGGGTAAAGTTACCAAACAGGACATTATTGACTTTGCCAACAAATGGTTTGGTGAAAATTATGTAGTAGTGAATAAACTAACCGGAGAAGACCCTGACATCAAGAAAGTGGCAAAGCCAGAGATTACCCCTATTGAAATCAATAGAGAATCTACTTCCGATTTTCTCAAAATGGTTAATGCCATCGAAACCACCCCTCCAAGTCCTGTTTTTTTAGACTTTGATACAGACATAAGTTTCGGTGCTATTCATAAGGACGTGCCTGTATGGGCTGTAAAAAACGAAAGTAACGATCTTTTTACGCTTTATTATGTATTGGACATGGGAAGCAGACACGATAAAATGCTCCCTCTTGCGATTGAGTACCTCAAAATGATCGGAAGTGAAACAATGAGCAATGAACAGATCAATAAAGATCTGTACAAAATGGCCATCAGTTTTAATATATTTTCTTCAACTGACCAGGTGTATATAAGCGTCTCAGGGCTGCAGGAATATATGGAAGATGCAATGGTGATTATTGAAGACCTCATGCGAAACCCGAAGCCTGATCAGAAAGCACTTGATAAAATGGTGGCCGCCAAAATAAAGGAGAGAAATGATGCAACGCTGAACAAACAAACCATATTCTGGTCTGCTCTCAACAACTACACTGACTACGGCACCGAAAATCCTTACAAAGACATACTGAGCAATGCAGAACTCCGAAACCTGAAAGCGGAAACCCTGACGGAAATCATCCAAAAGCTGCCGGACTTCAAGCATAAAGTTTATTACTATGGTCCTAAAGAAACAAAGGCAGTAGAAGTCATTGTAAAAAAGTACCATCCGCTGAAGGAATCCTTAATGGACTACCCGGAGGAAAGAATTTTTGACTACCTGGAGACCAATGGCAATACGATATACTTTGTGGATTATGACATGGTGCAGGTGGAGATAGGCATGCAAAGATGGGACGATCCATTCGATCCCTCAAGAATGCCTTTGGTGAGAGCTTTTGACGAATATTATGGAGGCAGCATGGCTTCAGTAGTCTTTCAGGAAATCAGGGAGGCACGTGCACTGGCATATTCTACGTATGGGTTTTATTCACGGCCATCCAAGAAAGAAAATCATTTTAAAGCTGGCTTTTATGTGGGTACCCAATCAGACAAACTTGGCGAGGCTTTTGACGCAATGAATGACCTACTCAACAACTTTAAAAGCTCTGAGAGCAACTGGGATATATGTAAGCGCTCCATCAAACAGGAAATTGAAACGGGAAGAATTACTAAGACCAATAAGTTATTTAACTATCAGGCCGCTCTCAAACTCGGGTATGATCATGACATGAGGAAAGACATCTACGAAAGTATTGATACCATTACACTTGTTGATGTGGAGGATTTTCATGCCAAATACATGAAAAACAAGGATTGGAACATCCGAATCATTGGCTCAAAAGCCAGGTTGGACATGGACCTGATGGCCAAATATGGCAAAGTTATAGAGCTGGAACTAAATGAAGTCTTTGGGTATGAAGTAGAGAAGAAATAAATCTGAATATAAGCTGAAAAACCCTTTTCATTATTCAGGTATTATCGTAAAACCCGGATAGTATTTACATTCTATCCGGGTTTTATTTGTTATATTGATAATTAGAAACCACCGACCCACGTTAATCCTAAAGCTGTGCATCTTGTAGGACCACCTTTGGATCCTTCCCTCCTGGGTGTAGATTTGCGTTGTAACCGGACTGTCGTGGCCCGGCAGGCTCTAAAAATAAATCATGAAGCCGGCCCTTTTTGTGATGAATAAACCGGGTTAAACTTCAATAACTTAGTTCCGTCATTGCGGAATGATGATTTCGTATCTTATCGAACTGACGTAAAAAAAGTGAAGCATTTTTTTTAAAACAGTATTACCAGTTCATAAACCGCCTGTACTTGAAAAATAGCACGAGGCTTCGCATGATACCTCTCAAAATAAACTTGCTTCCAAGGGTCTCGGGCATGAAGCGCAGGGCATCCCGGAGTTGCTTACCTGTCAACCAAGACTAAGATTGCTATGAGCCGTAAACTTGCGTAAATCACTGTCCGCCCTATGTTTTCTTAGTTGCTGTTGCGGCTGTTATTCTTTGCTTTCCAGTATTGTCAATAGTCGTTGGTTTAAGTATAATTTTTCTTTTCCGACTTTTACTGATTTCAAAAATCCGTTGTCTTCCAATGCTATCAAGTAGTTTCCCACGGTCTTGGGGTTTCCAATATTTTCGTCAATCAAATGTTGGCGTTTGGTGTAAGGCAAACGAAACAAAATTTCAATTAAGTCTTTGGAATAAATTTTTGGCAATTTCTTTTTGATTTCATCCGCTGCTTTTTCTATTGCTGTTGATATTTTACTAAGTTGCCGTAAACCTTTTTGCGAAGTTACTTCAACCATATCCAACATATACAAAATGTAATTTTCCCAATCATTATTTTCAGTTACCTTTCGCAAACTCGTGAAATATGAATTTTTGTTATTGATAATGTATTCGCTTAAATAAATTGCAGGTGTGTCAAGTAAACCTGAAAGCTTAAGATACAGCAATAATAAAATTCTACCTGTTCTTCCGTTACCGTCTGAAAACGGGTGAATTGCTTCAAACTGATAGTGCATTAACGCCATTTTTATCAATGGGTCAATGGTTCGGCCTGGCTCATCAGAACTGTTTTCGTCTTCATTAATAAACTTTTCTAAGTTCGCTAACTTATCCCGAATAACTGCCTCTCCACTTGGGGGTGTATAAATGACTTCTCCTTGTGAATTGCTCAATGTTGTTCCAGCTGTATTCCGAATAGAAGCATTGTTTTGTTTAATACATTGGACGATCTTTACGCAAAGATTTGTCGTGATAAACGGTTTTGTTTCCAATTCTTTTAAGCCCAACCAAAGTGCTTCTTTGTAACTCAAAACTTCTTTTGCTGCTGAATTTTCATTCTTTTTGTCAGCCACTAATGATTTGTAAAGTTCATCGTTTGTAGTAATGATGTTTTCTACTTCAGAACTTGCTTTTGCTTCCTGCAAATAAATTGTGTCTAAAAACAGAGTAGGGTTAGGTAAATTCAGTAAAGTTCCGTTTAAATGAGCCAAAGCTCTACCAGCTGAAATCGTCTTTCTTAGTATGCTTTTTGTTTCAATATCTGCCTTTGGCGGTAGCAATGGCAAGTCGTTATACGGTATTTTTCGGTCAAATTTGCTCATTCTGTTCAAGTGTAAATTATATGCTCCTCTTTTGAACAAGGGTAAAAATACAAATAATTTACTCTCGTTAGCTAAATAGTTGTAAAATTTACTCTCGTTCGTTTACTAATTGTAATGGCTAAACCTGGGATAGGTACATCTGGTGCTATAATAGCCAATCGAGTCACGCAGGGGGATTTCACCCCTACCTTCCCACAGAACCGTGCCCCGATACTCGGGACAGGCTGTGAAAGTCTCCCTTCACACTGCCTGCCCCGATTGTTGCGGGGGCTCTTCATACCAATAACCACTTAAAGGTAATGCGCTAACTTCATTAGTTAGCGGTGGTGCTGCTTCTTTTCCATAAATCCTCCCTTGAATAATCAAGGTTGTAAACAAATTGGAAACATGGTATGCTCACCCCTTCGCTGCGCCTCCGCTAAAGCTTCAGCGGCACGCGGTCCACCTCCATTACAGAGACTTCATCACTACTACGAGCAGGTCTGCCCCCTATGCCTCACCCAACCAC
>CAYZWN010000074.1:2671-18186 GCA_964482185.1 uncultured Roseivirgaceae bacterium | reverse complement strand
GAAGTTCGCTGGTTTCACGCTCCCAACTCATATTAAATACCGAGATCAATTCAAATACAAATGAAAAAGAAAGAATGAAAAGACCTGCCCCTCGGTTTTCAAGGCCAAGTTCACTGATCATATACACCACTAAGACAGAAAAGGCAAAAAAAGCATAAGCATCATGGGTTGTTGATAGTGGCAAACTGCCGATCGCAATATTTCGTGTGGCGATTTCAATAATATGACAAATCACCAGAAACAGCAGAATCGGGGTGGTTTTATGCACCAGCGATTTATTTTTTTCAGAAAAGATCAGGTAATAAATATAGATTACCCCCAGGTACAGGACCGGTAGTGAGTAACTGATGATCTGACTGAGTTCTTTCATTGTTTTTTAATTATTAAACCCAATGCGAAGTTAATGGTTCTTGGTTGAATTTAGATTTAATTAAACTGATTATCCGAATGATACCGTGTTGTGAAACAAAGAATTGAGCAGATTTCATTATGGGCATCGGTTAATTAAATGGTAAGTGCAAAGGATGTTAAAAAAATAAGAACCGGAAATGATTTAAGTCATATTCAGGGAAATAGGTTCCCCTTCGTTTGGCAAATTAATAATTTAAAGGCCATCCTGCGTGATGGCCTTTTGGTAAATCGTATACAGCATTTTTTATGAAAAATCAGCACATCATGCCATCGTAATAGCCGGCGCGGGCCCAGTCAAAATTCATGGGTGTGCCGAGATGCGCCACTCTGTTTTCCAGTTCTTTGCGATTGATTCTGGCCATCAGGTTTTTACCATAATCTTTTGCAATGGCAAGGTTTTGCGTCAATGGCTCCATGCCGGTCTGGCTTACGAGGTTTACTGCAACACCGGGCAACTCCCAATTGTACTGCAAAAGTTCGTCCGGTTTGGCAACGCCCTTATCTATGATGTTGCGCATTATTTTCATGGAAATGATTCCCAAATTTCTTTCGCGAGCAGCAGGCAGGGCGATATTTACAAAATCGCCATACTGGGTGGCATTCAGTGCCAGCAAAGTCAGATCAAAGTCCAGGTTCTCGATAAGTTGTTTGGAGCGCTCGGCAGAGTCCATACTGGAAAAGCCGATAAAGCGGACCATTTTCTGAGCCTTCAGATCAGCGACGACCTTATACACACCATTTTCGATGGCCTTTACATCGTCTTCCGGGGTAACGGCATGAATAAGCAATGCATCGACATGATCGGTTTTCATTCGGGTCAGACTGCGTTCGAATTCCGCTCTGGCCTTATCCGGATCGCGTTCATGAATTTTTGTTAACAGAAAAATTTCCTTTCTGATTGGGTTGATTACCCTGCCCAGTCGCTCTTCGCTTGATACCGGCTCCTTATCACCATATGTAGAGGCCGTGTCAAAATAATTGATGCCGGCATTGAAAGCATGTTCAAAATGCGGTTCCCATTCACCGTCGGGCATTCTCATAAATTGTGACCCGCAACCATAACCAAGTATGGAGATTTTTTGATTGGTTTTTCCAAGCACTCTGAGGGGCATGCCATTTTTACCAATCATCGTATCAGAGGCACAGCCGTTAAATATACTTCCGGCGGAGAGTGCGACGGCAGCGGTGGATGATGCTTTAATAAAGGTTCGTCTGCTAAGTTTCTTGTCCATGATCAGGGGTTATATTGATTTCCAAATTAAAAGTAAAGAAAAAAGCCACTCAAAATCAAGGAAGTACCAACAATTGCTGTGCTTTTCTTTCAGCGCTGTCTATAAATTGAATTATATTTACATGATTAAGAAAATGCCTTTAGATGAATTTGGGAGGGTAACTTTGTGCGGCTTCAGATGTATCATAAAAAATTAATTCTTTGTGTTTTCTGTCTTTTAATACTTTCTGACGGAGTATTCCTCTTTGCCCAGATTGCGGCGCGCCCCACAACTTATGACCAGACCATCCAGATCATTTGCAACCTTTCTGATGTAAATGCTCAGCGATCGGAAACGCGCTCTGTAAGCGAATTACTGAACCAAAACATAGGCGGATTCCGCTTTCATTTGTATTGGGATAATGAGCGTTCGAAGATTTTGTACCGAAGATCGGATGGGCAAACCAGGGATTTTTTGCCTGTTCTGGATGATATTGCTGAGCTTATGAGCCGCGACAGGGATAGGATCTTTACGTTCTTTCTGGATCTGGATTTACCGATTGATACACTTCAAAAGGTTATGCGCGATAAGGATTTAATGAAATACCTGCACAGGCAACCAAAAAATGCAGATTGGCCCAGAATTACTGACATGATAGCATCAGATAAACGGGTGGTGGTCTTTATGATGGATCAAATATTCAATCAGCCCGATTGGTTACACCCCATCTGGAATTATGCCGTGGAGCCATATTTCTCTTTATTTGAAGCGCCAAATTTTCTGGGAGAGTTTTTGAAAGGTGATCCAAAAAATGATCTTCTGATGATCAATGATTTCAATATTCCGGCCAACAGGGCAGAAAAAAATCCGGTTTATATTATTGATCAAAACACCAATCATTATTTACTCAACCACTGCCTGAATATCTGGCGCAACACCGGGAAAACACCAAATTTTATCTTCCTGGACCAGTACACACCCCGTATGCAGACTATCGTGAACAGTCTGCGTAATTTCAACACCATCTCCGGTCGCCTGACTTTCAACCGTGAGACAATTGACTATGTGAACTGGGATGGAAGAGAAAATTGCCAGACAAGCGGTAAATACAATTTCCCGATTGTCCCGGGCGATAAATTTACCCTGAAGCCCAATGTGCCTGGATTAAAGTTCACACCCGAATCAGTGAATTTTACGGAACCTTCACGATCGATCGTTCAGAATTTTGTGGCCGGCCCACTGGAAATTACAGATGAGCTCGTGCTGTACCTGCCGTTTGACAAAGACGCCACCGACCGGAGTTTAAATAAAAATCACGGCAAACCGGCGCGGGTTGTTTTCGAAACAGACCGTACCAGAGGCAATGTTGCAACCTTTAAGGGCAACAGCTACATAGTGCTGCCCAAAGCTGAAAAGCTTAAACTCCGCGATCACAGCTTCACGATCAGCGCCTGGATCAGGCTGGAGGCAAATGATAATTTTGATAATTCAATTCTGGGTACTACGGTAAAATCTTATCAGGAAGGGATTCATTTTACCATTCGCGAAAACAGGCCTTACCTTGGTTTTTATGCCAACGATATTCAGGGAAACCGCGTTCTGGAAAATGATACCTGGTATCACGTAGTGGCCAGGTACAACAAGCTCAATGGAGAGCAGGCGCTTTTCGTCAATGGTGAGTTGGACAATCGCTCGCTGGGTCATACTGCTTATCAGGGGAAGGAAGACATCATTGTTGGTAATGCATCTTTCGGCTGGAAGGCCTTTTTTAACGGCCAGATAGACGAGCTGGCAATCTGGGGGCGACCGCTTGGGAAACAGGAAATATTTAACCTCGCCATGGAGGTTCAGTCAATACATCCGGCAAAAAGATCATTACTCACCAACCGTCCGTTGGCTATCATTCTTCCGGCAGTATTACTCATCTCCATGTCATTCCTGATTGTTTGGTATGCAAAAAAGAACAGGAAAAAGGCAGCGCCTGCAAACACATTTCCTGGTTATCCAAAAACGGAAGAGCAACAGCTATCCGGAGCTTATGATGTACAGAAAAATGCCATCCGGCTTTTTGGCGCTTTTATGGTTTTGGATCGTGACGGCCATGATATCACTTCCGAATTTACACCAAAGCTGAAATCCTTGTTCCTGGTGATTTTATTACATTCTGTTAAATC
The DNA here is from genome assembly GCA_964482185.1 of uncultured Roseivirgaceae bacterium. Classification (GTDB taxonomy): domain Bacteria; phylum Bacteroidota; class Bacteroidia; order Cytophagales; family Cyclobacteriaceae; genus JAAUQL01. The sequence goes on along the minus strand of CAYZWN010000074.1, from coordinate 14,390 downwards.
AAAGAATGGCATCAGCACCGAAGACCTTACGGAAATAGTCTGGCCTGAGCACAACTATAAAAGTGCCAAAAACTCAAGGGGCGTTACCATCAGAAAGCTGAGGTTGATTCTTGAGCACCTTGATGGGGTTGAGATTGAATTTAGGAGAGATCGTTGGGCAGTTCGCCTATCTGAAGGTGTTTTTTATGATTATTTTGAGTGCCTGGATTTATTGGATAATCCGCAATTTAATAACCTTGAATATTATGGGCGATTGTTTCGGCTTGTTCAAGGCGGCCAGCTTGTGAAAAACGAAAACTACGAATGGATGGATGATATTAAAGGTTATGTGGACTACCGGATCACGGACATGCTCCTGAAGTATGCGAGCCTGCTTAATGAAACCGAAGATGCAGACCTCATTCTGAAAGTAATTGACCGTATCCAGATTTCTGATCCTGTGAATGAAAGAGCATGTGAGCTGAAAATAAAAATCCTGGTCAATCAGGGTAATTACAATTTTGCCAGGTACTGCTTCGATTCGTTCTGCAAAAATTATGAAGAGTTTTACGGTCAGCCTTATCAGAAAGCATTTTCAGAATTTAACGGATCGACTGAGGATATATAAGCGACTTTCCTGTTTATATTCAGATTCAGACCAAAAAAGGACATTTTGCGGTCTTTAATATTTCATTCATGATATTTCGATCCCGTGTTCTTCAATTTCGCTTAAAAAATCCGCACCATCATGATCTCTTTCAATAAGAATAGGTTCAATCCGGTCATCAACCTGCCTGCGAATTTTCCATAGCAAAGGATTGATTGAAAAATAATCACCATCAATCTTTTTTACAATAATTGCTACATCAATATCACTGTCTTCCTTATTCGTGTTTCTTGCATATGAACCAAATAAGTAAACTTTCTCAATCCGGAAGTATTGTTTCAACAATGAACGGTATTGTTTGACTTTGTTTATAGCTTCTCGTTTATCCATTGCTGTAATTCTCTGGTTTTTTGAATAGTTCTTTACACTTAGAGTCCGTCAGACTTTGCAAAAGCCTTTCCTTGTGAGAAGGGTATCGTGCTTCTATATTAAGCGGTTCAAGTTGGTCAATAAATTCCTTTTGTGATTCCTAAAACGATTCGTAAAATTCACCTTTCTTTGCTAAGAATGAAAGACTATGGGTAAATAAGGTTTTCTCCGGATAAAGTTTTGCGACATATGCTTTAAAAGCTTTTTCAATCGCTTGGTGACACATGAAGCCAACATAAAGATATCTCCTGCTGCTGAGCATGGCTTCTGCAGTTTCCATGTCGTAATCTGATAACTCAATCCAATATTTTAACTTGTTTTCCAATAGTCCTCTTTTATTCAAATTTAAACAAATATATGAGTTTATATATGGGAGTTTTTCATAATATTAGGTACATCCGTGGGGAAGGAATTCGACAGGATTGAAATAAAAAAAAATTCAAATTAGTAGTCTAATGTATCCGTCACAGTCATCTGCTTGCCAAAATAAAGCACGGGTCAAAAGACATCTACTCCATGCTGTTCAAGGATACCGACAATATCAACTGGCAGGCCAAGTCCGACCCCGTGAATGAAAAAGCAGTGGAACTGAAAATCAAGATCCTCCTGGCGCAGGACAACTCAAATTACGCCAGGTACTGCTACGATACTTTCTCTAAAAACTTCGAGGAGTTTTACGGGCAAGCCTACCAGAAATCTTTCGATGAGATCGTGAATGTGCCGGGGTAGAGGATATTTCAAATTGATGATGCAAAAACGATTACTAATTTGTCTTCTTCTCCCCGGAGCTATCTGCAGGAAATTCTGAGGAAGTATTGTGCGCCGGCGACTCAAATGTCTTGCTGCCGATATTGCTGTGGGGTTTTTTTATAAAACTGCCTGAAAACGGTAGCAAAATACTGCGGACTGGAAAATCCGCTTTCATAGGCAATTTCTGCGATGTTCTTTTCAGTATCCTGCATCAGCTTGTCGGCTGCAACATTCAATCTCAGAGAGGATAGGTACTGCATCGGAGACATATTGGTAATTTCTTTACAATACTTTGTGATTTGCGTAGTGCCCAGGTTGCAGTGATGTGCAATCGACTCGACAGTCCAGTCCTCGATGAGGTGGTTTTCAAGATCTTTGAGGAAAATCTCAACAGTCCGTTGGGTGCGGATCAGGGAGTCGTTCAATTCTACATTGCCTCCGCTAAAAAGATCCAACATCGCCATGAGCAGAGAATTCAGGAGAATTTTGAGCTTTGTGTCATAATGCTCCCTGGATTCTACGAGCTTTCCAATCTGCTCGAAGCACGAAATAATCTCATTCGAAGATTTCCAGACTGGAGATTCGTTGTGCCGGAAATAAGTAGTCAGGACATCAAGGTCCACTTTGTTCAGGATGATCCATGACGGCCATTTCCATTCCTGGTGTGGATGCCGCACACCAACATCGAGGATGATCCAGTGCAATTTGCAGGGGCCAATATTCGGACTGCCCAGTTTATGTGAGAGCCATGGGCGGGTAATGGTCAGATCCCGGGGTTGTAGCGCATAGCGATTGCTGCCGATCTTAAAATCAAGGCTGCCACTTTCCAGATAACAAATCTCAATCCCTTCATTCCTGTGCCAGCCCAGCCCCCAGCTTTGTGTTTTGTTGGAATCCCAGAATCCAATGCTTTTTACTCCGCTTAATTCCTTGTGGCCAAGTTGAAATCCCGGATAGGTACCTCTGGCCAGTGTGTGCAGTTGAATATCGCCAGATTCCCAAGCGCGGTTCAGTGGCACACAGGAATCTGCATTGTACACTTTGCCGTCTATATCGATGAATCGGGGTTTACTCATGAGGTTCAATTTTTTTCACTGAAAGATATTAAAATATTACTGAGCCAGAGATAATTATTTTTGGTTATAGCCCTCCATCAAATCGGGATGGGCATTGGTTTTCAAATTAAACACCAGGATTTATGGCCATAAAAGTAGGATGTTTCGCCCTGATCAATCCGTTTTCCACACTGGATAAACAACTGGATCAGATTAAGGAATTGGGAATAAAATACGCAGATCTCACCGACAATACGGATGGGGCCTGCCTGGGGAATGAATATGGATTTACTGCCGTTGCCAGCCTTGATGCCAATCCGTTTGACCTGAAAAGAATGTTCGAGGCCAGAGGCATCACCATGACCAGCGTATGTGCACATGCCAATTTGCTTGATCCCGCAGCTCCATGGAGATATGGAACAACGCAGATCATTAAGGCTGTAAAAATTGCTGGTGCGCTGGGTGTGAAGCATGTGATCACGTCTGAGGGCGATCCCAAAACGAAATTTGGTCATGAGCTCAATGATGACGAGGCCTTATTTACCATTGCAGAAAAATTGCACGCACCGCTTGAGGTAGCAGCTGATTTTGGTGTGAAAATATTAGTGGAACCCCATGGACGTATCTCAGACTCCATCCCATTGATGGAGCGCTTGTTTGATAAGTGCAATTCAGAGGCATTGGGGGCCAATCTGGATACGGGTAATCTGTGGCTGGGAGGAGGGGATCCAATTGAATTTATCGAAAAATTCGGTGAAAAGATCGAGCATGTTCATTGGAAGGATCTTGGTGAGGAGTTTGTGCCTATGCGAGGAAAGCTTTTTGGCTGCGGCATGAGCCTTATCGCTCTGGGGGATGGGGTAATAGGAATTGAAGATATTTATAATGCACTTGTAAAAAGTAGTTTTGACGGATATTCAACATTAGAGATTGCCGGAGAAGAGGCAGTAAAGAAAAGCCTGCAATTCCTCAGGAATTTAGGGGCAAATTAGGGTATTTTCTGTCAAATCTTGTAAATTTAGTAGTGAAGATATGATAAATCCCGGCGTTGGGAACGGAGTAAATCAAGTATCATTTTAGCAGTTGCCCCCCCCTGTCAGGAAAGGCAGTCTTCCTCCTCCTTCATCGTTTTCGCAATGAAAACTATAACTAATACTTTTTCGCATATGAGAAACTGGCACTTTTTATTGATGATTTTGATTTTTGAGCAATGCGGGGTAAAACAAAATGTCAGGGACGCAGAAGATAAAATCAGAGTTTTAATCCTGTCAGGAAAAAATAACCATGAATGGCAAAGCACCACACCACAACTGGTAAAAATGTATGAAGAAAGCGGAAGGTTTGGCGTGGAAGTCACCGAAGCCCCGGATACGCTTTCTTATCAAATTTTGAAGGCTTTTGATGTGGTAGTGAGCAATTGGTCCGCCTGGCCTGAACATGACTATCGCTGGCCTGAAGCCGCTGAAATGGGCTTGATGAGATTTATTGAAGAAGGAGGGGGGTTTTTGGTCATTCATGCCGCAAGTGCCACTTTTTACGATTGGCCAGAATATCAGAATTTGGTTGGAACGACCTGGGGAGACAGCACCAAACATGGCAAGATTGCACCACATCAAATTGTGATCACAGACTATTCGCACCCGGTTACAAATGGCATGGCCGACTTTTGGATAACCGATGAATTGTGGGTGAATGCAGGGATCAATTCTGAGTTGAAGGTTCTTGCAGAATCATATTCAGAAACTGCCAATTCCGGACGCGGCATGATGGAGCCGGTGCTGCATTGGAAAGTTTTGGGCAAAGGGAGAATGTTACACAGCATACTTGGACATAACGCCAGGGCCATGAAGAACTCAGGCTTTAAAACACTGATGCTGCGCGGCACTGAATGGGCCGCTACTGGACAGGTTACCACTCCGATACCAGCAGGCCTCGGCAGGGGAGAAGAACAGGAAAGCGCAAAATATTCATGGCATGAGACAGACACCACCATTGCCCTGCTCAACAATAATGAGATTGTCTGGCAGTATAATTACCAAACCATAAAGGGCAAGCCATTTTTTCATCCTGTCAATATCAATAGTTCTACGATCACCTGGCTGAGCCCGGAGGACCACCCCTGGCACCTGGGTATCTGGCATTCCTGGAAATACATTAATGGTGTAAATTATTGGGAATATGATCGGTCAGAGGGCGTTCAACCATTTAATTTTCTTGGAATAACTGAGGTGAGAGACATCACTATTGAAAAGCAGGAAGATTTTTCATGCAGGATTACACTGGAAATCTATTATCATGAAAAAAACGGGCCTGATTTGATTCAAGAACAAAGAGTGGTGAACGTGTCTGCAGTCAATGAGAAAGGAGAATTTTCAATCAATTATCAAATGAATCTGGCAGCACTGGCAGATACCATTGAGTTGAATCGCACACCACTGCCGCACGAAGAGGGCGGTCAATCGTGGGGGGGATATGCGGGACTTTCAGTGCGCTTTGGCCAGGATTTATTTGAGCCATCCTTCATCAATTTCAGAGGTACAACGGCAATGAATCATGGCAAATCAATGCCATGGAAATATTATGGGTTGCGGGATATAAAAGGTGATCCTATAGGAGTCGCCATCTTTACGCATCCCGAAAACCTCAATTATCCGGAACCATGGTTCATGACAGATTCTGAAGATCATCCATTTTATTATTTCAGTCCATCGCCACTTTTTAATCAGCCACACATCATGAGAAAAGGTGAAAAGCTGAAGTTTGGATACCAAATAATATTTTATTCAGGAGAGGTGGACACTGATCATCTGGCATCAGACTACATGAATTATATAGAAAAAAAATAAACCAAATATGAAAATGACTAAGACAATGAAACGAAGGGCTTTTTTAAATACCGCTGGAAAAGGTCTGGCGGCAGGTTTTGCGGCTCCTTACATATTATCCTCTTGCTCAAATGGCGCCAATAGTAATATTCATATTGGCCACATCGGTGTTGGTAGTATGGGAAGTAGCGTATTGCAGCATTGGCTCATGCCAACTATTGGCACCATGAATGTTGCGGCATGTGATCCTTTTCAGGATCGACGCGATCGGGCGGCGCAGTTCATCGACAAGACGTATAAGGACAAGGAAATAAAGGCTCCTGGTTGTAAGGCATATCTTGATTTAGAAGAACTATTGGAAAGAAAAGACATAGACGCGGTGGCGATTACCACCCCGGATCATTGGCATTTGCCAGCGGCGATCAAAGCTGCCCGGGAAGGCAAGCATATTCTGTTGGCCAAACCCCTGGGATTGAGCTACACCAATTACAAGATCCTTGAAAAGGAAGTTGCGGCGAGTGGAGTAACCTTTCATTATGGAACTCAACAGCGGGCGCAGGAGCACATGAAGGTTGCCGTCGGAATGATTAAAGAAGGAAAATTAGGAAAGATTGAAAGAATAGAAGCCTGGGCCCCGGGGAAAAATCCTGTAGAATCACCTCAATGCCATGAAGTGCCTGTACCCAAAGAATTTGACTATGATAAATGGACAGGACCAGCGCCATTAAACTCCTATTGCCCGGAGCGTGTAACCAACAATGCCTCTTGGTTCCAGTGGGATTATAGCATCGGTTTTTTAGCGGGGTGGGGTGCACATCCGCTGGATATCATGATCTGGGCCTTGAAAGATCAGATGGACGGTGAATACACATGTACTGGCACCGGGAATTTCTGGGAGCCTGGAGGAATTTACAATAATATCTATTCCTGGGATGTGAATTATGAATATAAGTCTGGGATAAAACTGAGATTTATGAGCACTGATGTTGTTGAGGCAAAAGATGTATGGAGTTACCGTAGTGCAAAGGAGGGGAACACGACAACTTTTTTCGGTGAGAAAGGGTGGATATCTGTTGGGCGACATAGCGCCGAATCAAGTATTCCTGAAATTAATAACAAACTCAGGGAGTTCCCAAGAGATGAGAAAAATGGTAGAATAATTGATCATGGCAGCAGGACAGGTCAGGAGTTTATCAATGTGATAAATGGAATAATCAGCCCGACCAATCCACTGGATGAAGCCATCCTTTCAGATTGTGTGAGTCACATGGCCAATATCGCCATTCGTACAGGGCGCAAAATCACATGGGATCCGGCACGAGGAAAAGTTGTTGATGACGATGAGGCAAATAGTTGGTTTGTTCGCGAAATGCGCGAGCCATATACAGTTTAGCAGTTGATCAAAAATGCATTAAATAGAAAAGAGAAAATCAATAAATTAAGGACAGAATGTCAAGCAAATACATCATCGCTGTAAACATGGAATTTGTGCGCAGCGCAGACAAATCATTTGTTGACGGCGTAAAAATCGCCGCTGATTTGGGCTATAAATACATTGAACCAATGGTGCATACAGGTTGGGAACTTTTGAGCGAAGTGAATTATTTTCACTCATTTTCCATGGAGGAGGATCCTCTTTTGATGAAAGAAATATGTGATGCCCAGGGTATACAAGTGGGGAGCATCAGCGGACATAGCCCATTGATGAAGCCTGAGGCCGCCATTCCCAGGCTGACAAGAGCCATCGTGCTGGCCGCCTCGGTAGGCGCAAAATTTGTTAACACGGACGAAATGGTGAAGCCGGACTGGATGACTGACGAGGAGGCCCACCAGGCGATGCATTATACCTTGCGGAAGATCGAGATGGTGGCCAGGAGGCACCAGGTGTATGTGTGCATTGAGCCACATGGCATTTACACCAAAACAACTGCCGGACTTTTGAAGATCGTTAACCTCGTGAAATCCCCATGGATCAGAGTCAATTGGGATACCGGCAATTCCTACCTCGCCGGAGTTGAAGATCCTTATGAAGGATTAGAGCGGGTGAAAGACCAGGTTTTTCATGTGCATGCCAAAGACATCAGCATGGAACAGAGCGAGAGCGATCGGGGAAAGGTGACTGGCACGCCGGTTGGTTGCGCTTGCGGACAAGGAGTTGTGGATTGGGAAAGGGTACTCAATATTTTGGATCCCCTGAACCGGGAATTAATTTTGAGTGTAGAATGTGGCACCATCCAGCAGGCCAAAGACAGTCTGGCTTTTCTTGAAAAGCTGATTTTGAATAGAAGATAGCAATTCCCCAGTGTTAAATTAATTGAAAATTAACCCATCTTGAGAGACGATGTAAAAATATTTCAAATTTTTTTAAATAGCTGTTTGTCAATGTTATATAACTTTAATTAACCCTAAATTAACCCATGTTTAATTGCGATATAAGTTCAAGATAAATTCCATCTAAGCCCCTGCAGATATATTGGTATTTTATTTAATAAAAAGTGTTTTGGTAGGGGTATAAAATCGCATTATGAAACTGTTTAAACGCTCAAAAAAGGAAAAATCAGGCGCAAAGCCCTGGAGGTTTATTATAATTGGCGCCATACTCTGCTATCTCTTTATCGCAGCCATCAACATAGCCAGCGACTACACTTCCACGGACGAATATTGTCAGTCATGCCATGTGCACGCTGAAACAGATGCTGCATGGAAATTATCCACACATTTCGACAACAGTTCAGGCGTAATCGTGCATTGCGTAGAATGCCATTTACCCCCCAAGGGCGAAGGCCATCTGCTTGCCAAAATAAAGCACGGTTCAAAAGACATCTACTCCATGCTGTTCAAGGATACCGACAATATCAACTGGCAGGCTAAATCCGATCCGGCTGTAGCCATTGATTTCACTTATATGAACAGTTGCCAGAAATGTCATTCCAATTTGTTCCCATCTACTTTATCAGATGCCGGGGGGGATGCGCATCTGCACTATCAAAATAATCTGAAGACCATCACCTGCCTCAACTGTCATATCACGGTCGGCCATTATGATGAAAATAACGTACATGCACACAATACAGATTTTGGGGTTGACATTACAATAGAAAAGGAGATTTTCACATCTGCCGCCGAAATTTCGGAATTTCTCAGTTTCACTGAAAAAATTCCCGGAACGAGCGTATCGTTTGAAATGGTAGCCATACCAGAGGGAAGTTTTACGATAGGCAGCCCCGCAAATGAACCTTTCAGGGGTGAAAACGAAAGCCCGACTGTAAAAGTGAATCTTTCAAAATTCTGGATTGGGAAGGCGGAGGTATCGTGGGATGAATATCTCGCATTTTTTGCCGAAACCAAAAGTCAGGGACACGCCAGCGATGTGGTCACGGCTTCGCTGGATAGTAAAATGCCCGAAGGCGTAGATGCCATAACCGGTCCTACAGCGCCATGGGGCGCACCCGATCAGGGATGGGGCAAAGGGTCCAGACCTGCCATCACCATGAGCCACCATGCAGCGCAGGTTTACTGCGAATGGCTCTCCATGAAAACCGGTAAAAAATACAGATTGCCAACCGAGGCAGAATGGGAATACGCCTGTCGCGGAGGTACTGAAACGCCTTATTTCTTTGAAGGATCGCCAAAAGACTATACCGCGCAAGGTTTCCTCAAATCGATCTTTGGCTCTAAAACTGATATTATCACAGAATATGCTGTCTATGTAAAAAATTCTCAGATGCATACGCAGGAGCCTTCCTTTGTGACAGAGAATCCTTTCGGATTGCTGAATATGTCTGGCAATGTTTGGGAATTCACGGCAGATTTCTACGCAGAGGATGCCTACACACTGTATGGCAGCGAAGTCACCGACCCTACAGGTCCTGAAGATGGGGAAGAATATGTGATTCGCGGTGGCGCCTACGACAGCGATGCCATTGAGTTGAGGTCTGCAAACAGGGATTATACCAGAACTGAAAAATGGCTGGTCACCGACCCTCAAATGCCGAAGAGCATCTGGTGGTATTCTGACTCCAAGAATGTGGGATTCAGGGTAGTTTGTGAGGCTGAATAAAAGGATTAAAACTAACTTTTTAATAATATGGAAAATACAAAAAATCATGGTGTGAGCAGAAGGGGATTCCTTTCGTCCGCCGTAAAAGCAGGCACTGTTGGTGCACTGGCAACAGGAGCCATACTCAGCGCTTGTGGAGATTCTAAACTATCTTATGACGACCTCGGACTGCCCCAGATGCTCGACAAAGCCCCCGATGGCAAAAAGCTAAAAGCGGGCTTGGTAGGTTGTGGTCACCGCGGCACCGGTGCAGCCCTCAACTTTCTCGCAGCAGGCGACGGCCTGGAGATTACTGCACTGGCTGATGTATTTCAGGATCAGTTGGACGATTGCAGGAGCAAGCTCGCCGAGAAAAATGTAAAAATCGAAGACAAAAACTGCTTTATCGGATTTGATGCATACCAGAAACTCATCGACTCGGGTGTGGATGTTGTGTTGCTCGTCACCCCACCTCATTTCAGACCTGAACACTTCGAAGCATGTGTGCAGGCCAAAAAGCATGTGTTTATGGAAAAGCCCATCGCTGTGGACCCGGTAGGCATAAGAAAAATACTGGCTGCTTCCAAAAAAGCTGAGGCTTTTGGCCTGAATGTAATCTGCGGTACGCAACGCAGGCACCAGAGAGATTATGTTGAGTCGTACGCGCAGGTTGCCAACGGCGCCATTGGCGATATTCTGGCTGCAAAAGCGTACTGGAACCAGGCGCACGTCTGGTACAAAGAGAGAGAAGCCGGACAGACCGATATGGAATATATGCTGCGCAATTGGAACAATTTCACCTGGCTCAGCGGTGACCACATCGTGGAGCAGCATGTGCACAACATTGATGTGATCAACTGGTTTGCACAAAAAACACCTCAATTTGCCGTAGGCTTTGGCAGCCGACAGAGAAGGAAAACCGGCGATCAGTTCGACAACTTCAGCATTGACTTCAATTATGGAAACGGATTCAGCATGCACAGCATGTGCCGCCAGATAGATGATTGTGCCAATGGTATTGGAGAAGTAATTGTCGGAACAAAAGGAATGATTACGCTTTCTGATTCTCAGCCACACAAAATTTATGACTTCAAAGGCAACGTGATGTGGGAATACGATTATCCTAAAAATGAAAAAGGAGAATCAACCGGTAAGGTGAAACTAACGCCATACATTCAGGAGCACGTCAATTGGGTGACGGCCATCAGAACCGGTAAGACAATCAGCGATACCGAAGCCTGTGCACACTCCACCCTCACCGGAATCATGGGCCGCATATCCGCCTATACAGGTAAAAAAGTGACCTGGGAAGAGATGATGAAGTCTGACCTGAGGATAGGCCCGACAGAATACCATCTGGGCAATGTGGATATGAAATTTGAAGTACCTGTACCGGGGAAAGAAGCATAATACCAATTAATAAATACATCCCAAAATGAATAAGAACAGAAGAAAGTTCATCAAAAATGCAGCAGGCTCCGCGATTGGGGTGCTTGCTGCACCATTTATCATACCAGGCACAGCTCTCGGGAAAAACGGTGCCATTGCTCCCAGCAACCGGATTGTGATGGGTGGCATTGGCCTGGGGTCTATGGGCTCGGGCAATACCAATAATTTCTTAAAGAATAAGGAAGTGCAGTATGTGTCCATTTGCGATGTGGACAGTAGCCGCAGGGACAAAGCCCTCAGCATGGTAAACGGACATTACAAAAACAACGACTGCAGGAGTTATGCCGATTACCGCGAATTTCTTGAAAAAGAAAAGCTCGATGCCGTAACCATTGCATTGCCTGATCACTGGCACGCGCTGGTTTCTGTGGCGGCAGCCAACAAAGGCATGGATATTTATGGCGAAAAACCACTTGCAAGATCAATTAAGGAGGCGCGGGCTATCGCCAATGCGGTAGAAAAAAATAAGGTGATTTGGCAAACAGGAAGCTGGCAACGGTCTTTGCCGAATTTTCACAGAGGGGCAGAATTGGCAATAAATGGCCGGATAGGCAAAGTATCGTACGTGGAAGTGGGTTTGCCTGAC
>CAYZWN010000074.1:0-2661 GCA_964482185.1 uncultured Roseivirgaceae bacterium | reverse complement strand
CTGACGGAAGGCCTCCTATCGGAACACCTCCGGCCATGGAAGTTCCCAAAGAACTGGATTGGGAAATGTGGCTCGGCCCGGCGCCGAGCGTACCATACAGGGGTGTGAGCCACTGGGATTGGCGATGGATAATGGACTATTCCGGAGGACAGTTGACCGACTGGGCAGGACACCACATCGATATTGCGCATTGGGGATTGGGCTATGATCGTACCGGGCCAATTTCGGTGGAAGGAGAAGGTGTATATCCAAGAGAAGGCATTTACGATGTGCCGGTTGAATATGACTTTATGTGTGAATATCGCACAGGTGTGAAAATGCGCGTAGCAAACAGCAGCCGCCTGCCACATCGCATGGGCACGGTATGGGGATAAAGGTTGGTTGCATGTAGATCGTGGTAATGTTATCAAAGCCAGCGATCCAAAAATCCTGGACGAAAAAATCGGTTCGGAGGAGATCAAACTTTATAAAAGTGATGACCATCATCACAACTTTTTGGATTGCATTAAATCCCGAAAAGAGACCATCACGCCTGCTGAGGTGGCGCTGCGCTCAATAAGCGTCGGATTGATAGGTGAAATCGCCATGCTGACCGGCCAAAAATTAAGTTGGGATCCGGACAAAGAAGAATTTACAAATAGCCATTACGCCAATCGTTTGCTGATGCGGCCTTATCGCGAGCCCTGGAAATTAGACTTAAATGCTTAAATAAAATGAAAATGAGTTCTTTTAATATAAAATTAGCCAAAAGCATTTCCGGGATTTTCATCCTTGTGTCATTGCTATTTTTTAGTCAGTGTAACAATCCGGCAAGTCTGAATGCCCTGATTATCTCTGATACCGCGCCTGAGGTAAGTGCCATGTTCAAATCCATGCTCTCAAACACAGGACTTTTTAATGTCACTACACAGAAAGGCAAGCGGTTCGATTTTTCAAAATATGATGTAATCGTATTGAATCTGGAAGAAGCCACTTTGCCGGAAACGGCTCTGGCTGAGCTTGAGACTTATGTCAAAGGTGGCGGAGGCCTGGTTGCACTTGGCGCTTCCAGCTCTGTCTTCAATAACTGGCCTGCCGCCCCTTCAGTGTTTGGTCTTCAGCAGGCATCCGTTCCAGGCAAATCGAAAAATCATTATGATTTTCTGATTGTTCAATCGCAAACAGAGCATCCGGTAACAAATGGATTGCAAACCAAATGGATGCACAGCGATGACTACATGGTTTATAATACAGATAATGTAAGTGATAAATTTGAGGTGTTGGCCACTGCCAGAGCAGATACGGCTCAGGGTGGTAATGGCAAAATGCTCCCTGTAATGTGGGCCGGCGTCGTTGGTGAAGGCCGGGTTTTTAATGCCGCCCTTGGCTATGCATCCTTAATTGATCAGCTCCAATCCATCCAGTGCGTTGGGTTTATCACAACCTTGCAACGCGGTGCGGAGTGGGCGGCTACAGGCGTGGTGTCTCAGGAGGCACCCGTAGATTTTCCAAATTCGGTCAGTACGCACCTTTGGCCAAAGTTTAAGGCACCCACTCTTGAAGAAATTCTTGAGAAAGCCTCAAACTATGAGACTGGCAAAAGCAAGCAGCATCTGACGGATTTCAGCATGAGAATCAGAAATTCCGATGGATCAGCAGAAAGCTACGCCCTATACGAGCAGAAAATCATTGAGTTTTTAAATTCAAATGCCACGGTTGACAGTAAAAAATATATGTGCAGAGAATTGAGTTGGATGGGTTCTGATCAATCTGTTGACGTTTTGGAGAAGTTACTGAATGACAAAGACCTTGCAGAGTCGGCATCGTTTGCACTTCAACGATTGAAGATGTAGGCATGTGCTGCAATACACCCAATTAATAAACGACAGACCCAAAAAGTGAGGCAGGTTGTCCGACAGCCTTCCTCCTTTTTTTTATACCCCAAAATATCATGAAAACCCACACCCGAAGGTCATTCGCCAAACATGCCGGACTGTTAGCCGCCGGCGCTTTTTCCGCTCCGATGATTTTGAAATCCTGTTTGCCGTCAAAGCAAATAACTGTGGGTATGATCGGCACCGGCGGCCACTGCATGGATTGGAATTTACCGCCTTTCCTGGCCATGGAAGATGTACGTGTGCTGGCTGTTTGCGACGTGGACAGAAACAGGATGATGCATGCTAAAAAAGTTGTAGATGATCATTACCTAAATTCAGACTGTGCAGCATACGATGATTTCCGAGATCTTCTGGCCAGAGAGGATATTGATGCTGTCATGATATCCACACCGGATCATTGGCATGTGCCAATTTCAATACTTGCCGCACAGGCCGGGAAAGATGTCATTTGTGAAAAACCCACCCTTACCATTGCTGAGGGCAGGGTGTTATGCAATGTGCTTAAAAAGCATAAGACAGTGTATCAAACTTCGATAGAAGACCGGGCCATTCCGGTTTATCATCGTATGGCTGAGCTGGTGCGCAATGGTTATATCGGTGAATTGCAACGCATGGTAGTTCGTGTTCCGGATGCAGACGTACTCAAAATGCATCCCGCAAGCACCGCCCCGGAACCTGTACCCGACTACTTCAATTACGATATGTGGCTGGGTCCGGCACCCGAAGCGCCTTATTCGCCGGGCAGGTGTCACTGGAACTTTCGATGGATTTCTGACTATTCCGG
>CAYZWN010000073.1:0-18197 GCA_964482185.1 uncultured Roseivirgaceae bacterium | reverse complement strand
CCACCTTTTCCTTGCCTCAAGCGATCCTTCTTTAGTAGCCAACACAATTACCGGCCTCGAGACACGAACCGACACCATCCTGCTTGCCGGTCCTGAGCGATGGCTCGATCACAGGGTAGTATCGCTCAGCGGATTAAACAGACTCAATACGCATCTCATGGCCCCGACCTGGATAGACAAGTCAAATCCTAAATTCGAAGGACTCAAAGCGCTTTACAAGGAAACTTTCAAAGCATACCCTTCTAAAAATGTATTTACAGGTTATGAAGTGATGATGACCACCGGAAAACTCATGAAATCATACGGAAACCTTTTCCAGTTTGATCAAGGAATCAATAATTTTATGGACGGTGAAGTATACCTCGGGCTGAAGTTTGGAAGTGAAAACAGCAACCAGGTCGTCCCCATTGTGACATTTAACAAATCAGAATTAGTATTGGTTGATCCAAAATAATGAAAGCATGATATCCAAGGAAAGAAGCAAAGCCGCGTTTGACAAAGCCAAAAATCTAATTCCCGGAGGTGTAAATTCACCTGTCAGGGCGTTCCGAGCCGTAGGCGGAGAACCACTGTTTATCGATCATGCATTGGGGGCCTTTCTCTACGATGTGGATGGGAATGCATTCATAGAATTAATTAACTCCTGGGGGCCGATGATCCTTGGCCACGCCAATGAAATGATTGAAAAAGCTGTTGTGGACGCCCTGAAAAAATCGCCCTCCTTCGGCGCCCCTACAACCCGGGAAATTGAAATCGCGGAACTGATCGTGAGTATGGTTCCTTCGATAGAAAAAGTGCGTATGGTCAATTCCGGCACAGAAGCCACCATGTCGGCCATTCGCCTTGCCAGAGGATTCACCGGCCGTGACAAGATCATCAAGTTTGAGGGGTGCTATCATGGCCACGGCGATTCATTTCTCATTGCTGCGGGCAGCGGCGTGGCCACCATGGGCACGCCTGACAGTCCCGGCGTAACGAAAGGAACAGCCAACGACACGCTTACCGCCCCCTTCAATGACCTTGAAGCCACAAAACGCCTGATCGGGCAGAATAAAAATCAGATCGCCGCAATCATCATCGAACCGGTTGTTGGCAATATGGGCTGCGTATTGCCAAAAGAAGGTTTTCTGAAATCACTTCGGGAGTTGTGTGATCAGCATGGCATTGTTTATATTTTCGATGAAGTGATGACCGGTTTCAGGCTTGCGAAAGGCGGCGCTCAGGAATTGCTCAACGTACAACCCGATCTAACCACCCTCGGCAAAATCATTGGCGGCGGCCTACCGGTTGGAGCATATGGGGGCCGCAGGGATATCATGGATCAGGTTTCTCCCGCCGGCCCTGTTTATCAGGCAGGAACCCTTAGTGGCAACCCAATCGCTATGAGCGCCGGACTCGCGATGCTTCACTTTCTAAATGAAAACCCATGGGTATATGATCAACTTGAAAACATCACACGGAAAATAGAACTAGGATTCAGGGCCAACCTGAAGCAGATAAATAAAAATTATACAATCAACAGGATTGGCTCAATGATCAGCCTGTTTTTCACTGAGCAGGAAGTTTTTGATTTTGAATCAGCCAAGACTTCCGACACCACCCTGTTTGGAAAATATTTCAATGCCATGCTGGATAATGGGGTTTATATCGCCCCATCGCAGTTCGAATCGCTTTTTATTTCTACGGCCATTACAGAGGACATTGCTGACAAGATCATTCTGGCCAACCTGGAAGCATTGAAAAGTATCTGATTGAATGATTTGTCAAAAACCTTATAATCAGGACAAAAACCATACAGATTTAAAGCATAGCTTGCAAATTTTCCGCGGGATTGCAGGATTTTTTTTATATCAAGCCGGGCTTAATCATATTTTTATTCAAAAACTTACATCCAAAGTCCAACGGCACGTATTACCTGTTTTTCACAATATTGATTAATGAATATATTTGTTAAAGTCAAAATATAATTGGCAATAAAACAGGTTTTAATAAAGCTTAATACGGTGAAAAAACGCATACTTTCATTAACCTTTTTAATTATCTTTTTCGGGTTAAAATCGGCCAGTGCCCAGAATGCCAATTTGAATCTGGAAGCTAAAACGCTCACTTACGAGCAGCTTTATGACACACCATACGATATAAATAAGCTGTTCCTTCATCTTCAACCTATGTATGGAGAGCTATTCAGTACCAATACGACAATTGGCTGGGGTCTGAAGGCACAGTACTATCTGAAAAACACCGCAAATTTTGAAGCACACGTCAGAGGGCCTTATGCCCGTACTTTTGACCTGGTTCGCGACGCGGCTTCCAAAAACAGCACCGTTGACAACGAGGCGAGATCTTATATATACTATGAGCTTATGGGCACATACAATATAGTAGATGAGGAACGGGACACGGAAACAAAATTTATTTTATATTCTGAAAGGTACAAAGGCGATAAATGGGCTGCAACTGTACCTTTGCACACCATGATACCTACAAAAGTCAGACGAATTATCGGAGGCAGGTTAGGCGGCATGGCATACAATACTGCTGTTGATTATTCCAGAATTATGGAGCGGCAGGGGGTGACAATGTTCGCCGACACCGGTAGAGAAATTGGCGAAGATGAATCTGTTTATGGCAATATGTCCGCCGCAGGATTTTTTATCGGAAGTTCCATTACTTGGATAAAAAATGTGGCCGTTCAACCAGACAAGATTTATGGAACACTCGTAAACGACCTCATTTTTACGGCCTTTCTTGACATTAATTTCGCACCTGCCATAACCGTAGATGACATTTATGATGACGGAGTCCGCTATTCTGCCGAAACCATCCAAACGAATGTAATCGGTGCAAGGGCTGGATTTGAAGGAAAATTCAACAGAAAATTCAGCTGGGCTTATGGAGGAGAAATCGGCTACCGCCCAGGTCTCAAAAATAGCGGTCTTTATATTCTGGCAAAAATATCCTTTCCGGTGTTTGGTTCAGATCTTCGACATCAGGTAGAGAGTTTCGGTCGGTAAAATCTCAAATTATCCATATACCACTTCAGGGACTGTGGCCACAGACCTTTTTCATCCTATGCGTCGCTAGAAAAATACCAGGCTGTAATAGTTGTACATTATATATTTCCATAGGCGGGCAAATCCCCGATGGGCAAAATTTCAATAATCAGGATAATTTCATCCTACTTAATATCGAAATCTGGAAATCAATTGTGATTTGACTTGTGGTTTATTGGTGCTTGAAAAAAAATATCATTGGACAGTCAATCAATTCAATTCCAGGTATTTGATGCAGGAAGATGCCGGTACCGGCAGATATGCGCCAGTATCCTTGAGCGTTCCGTTTTTTTGAATGGTGAAAATGTTGATTTCATCAGAATCCCGATTGCCAACCAGCATAAATTCCCCTTTCGGATCCGGCAAAAAGCCTCTTGGCCTTTCACCAATTGTTGGCATATAACCAATATTTTTCATCCTTCCGTTTCTGTCAACACGGTACATTGCAAGCCCGTTGTAACCTCTGTTGGATACATATACAAATTTTCCATTTAAGGCCAGGT
The DNA here is from genome assembly GCA_964482185.1 of uncultured Roseivirgaceae bacterium. GTDB lineage: Bacteria > Bacteroidota > Bacteroidia > Cytophagales > Cyclobacteriaceae > JAAUQL01. The sequence continues at coordinate 14,641 of CAYZWN010000073.1, read as the reverse complement.
GGATATCAGCACTGGAGTTTTCGCCAAAAAAAGCAGGCGGCAAGGCAGGTAATCTCTGTATGAATTGCAATGATCCGTCTTGCTGATTTACCGAGTATGAAGCAATGGATGAAGATAGCTCTTCGGAGGAAAAGGCAAATGTTCCTTTCGGATTTAAAACAAAATGCCTCGGGCCTGCACCGGCCATCGTTCGGATAAATGGCATTTCGGCAGATTCCACCGAGCCATCTGCGGCATTGAATTTATAGATAAAAATTTTGTCCTGTCCGAGATCTGAGATGTACAAAAACCGGCCATCCTCAGAGCTGACAGCCGAATGTGGATGTGCCTGAGATTGCTGAGGTTGCACCACACTACTCCCTTCCAATTGAATATTGGCCGTGGGCACTCCTATCCCACCCTGCTCGTCAATTGTCAAAATCACAAAATTTCCACCCCGGTAATGACAAACGATGATATACCTGCCTGACGGATGAACACTTACATGACAGGGGCTGTCGCCAAAGGAATACTGATCCCGGATTATTTTTAATTTTCCGGATTGCGGATCAATGGAATACGAAGTCACTGATCCCCATTCATTCTTGTCGTGAATCCCCTCCCTGTTGGCAGCAAACAGCAACTTCTTATTTGGATGTAACGTGATAAAACCGGGGCTTTTTTTTGAGGTTATGGCTTGCAGCAAATCAAAGCGCATGTTTCCCCTAAACATTTCATAAACATAGATTCCCATGCTCTCTCTTTCTGAGAATGTTCCGATATAAATGATTTCTTTGGAATTTACCTGACCCAACAATGCTCCGGTTGCGAATAAGGTTGAAATCAGGATCAGCAGAAAAAATTTGTAAAAGCCCATATAACGATTGGTTTGATTATCAAATGTTAAAAAAAACTTTATCAATCCGAAATGCGGAATATTTATCTAATCAACATCAACAGCGATTATCCCTTCGTAATGAATCCTGAAATATCGCACAATCATTGTCGGGATTTCTTACTTTTGCGGTGAAATTTAAATCCGATAATATATTCCTCATGATTCTATTTTTCAGGTCTCAATCAGCATTTCTAGCCGTTCATTCTTCCTTAGAAATCCTAAAAAATGATATAGAAAAACTCAGATGGCTATTTGGTAATGCAGCGTTCCTTGACACGGATTCCATTGAAGGCACTTTCATTGGCCCTCGAAAAGAAATGATCACACCATGGAGCACCAATGCCGTGGAGATTACACAAAATATGGGTATCAGCGGAATTGTACGGATTGAAGAATACACACGCACAGAATCGGAGCAGCCTCAGTTTGACCCGATGCTCAAGCAGGTATATCATGACCTGGACCAGGAAATATTCACAATCAATAAAAAACCAGAACCGGTCAGGTTTATTGAAAACATATCAGAATTCAACCGGCAGGAAGGTCTCGCACTCAATGATGATGAAATCGCTTACCTGGAGGATCTTGGCAATAAACTAAAAAGAAGTCTGACTGACAGTGAAATATTTGGTTTTTCCCAGGTAAATTCCGAGCACTGCCGCCACAAGATATTTAATGGCACTTTTGTAATCGACGGCGAAGAAAAGGCTGATACGCTTTTTCAAATGATCCGCCAGACCACCAACACCCATCGCAATCGGGTAGTTTCGGCCTACAAAGACAATTGCGCATTTATCCAGGGACCTGTTATAGAACAGTTTGCCCCAATAAGGCAGGATGTACCTGCATATTTCAAAACTGAAAACTTTGAGGCTGTGCTTTCGCTCAAAGCGGAAACCCACAATTTCCCGACAACCGTCGAACCCTTTAATGGCGCCGCTACAGGCAGTGGTGGCGAAATCAGAGACAGGATGGGCGGCGGAAAAGCGGCAATGCCCCTTGCCGGTACTGCTGTGTATATGACATCCTATCCAAGACTTGATGGTGGGCGGGTATGGGAAAAGGGCATCAAACCCAGGGCGTGGCTTTACCAGACTCCTGAAGAAATCCTGATTAAGGCTTCCAATGGAGCCAGTGATTTCGGCAATAAATTTGGACAGCCCCTGATTTGCGGCAGTGTGCTCACTTTTGAGCATTTCGAAAAAGCGAAAGAATACGGATTCGACAAGGTAATCATGCTGGCCGGAGGCATTGGATACGGAAAGAAAAAAGACAGCCTAAAGGGCATTCCTACTAAAGGAGATAAAATAGTGTTGCTTGGAGGCGATAATTACCGAATCGGCATGGGCGGTGGCGCCGTGAGCTCTGTAGCGACCGGGGAATACAACAATGCGATAGAACTGAATGCCGTGCAGCGCTCAAACCCTGAAATGCAAAAAAGAGTCTGCAATGCAATCAGAGCAATGGCTGAATCAGAAAACAATCCGATCATTTCAATTCACGACCATGGCGCGGGAGGCCATCTCAATTGCCTCTCTGAACTAGTGGAAGATACGGGTGGAGTGATCAACATGGATAAACTGCCAATTGGAGACCCCACACTTTCCGATAAGGAAATAGTCGGAAATGAATCACAAGAGCGCATGGGATTGGTGATGAAAGATGAAGATATTAAACTCCTGGCAGATGTGGCGAAGCGTGAGCGCTCTCCGATGTACGTAATTGGTGAAGCAACAGGCGATCATCAATTTACCTTCACTCATTCTGATGATCGCACAAAACCCATTGATCTGAAGCTGGAGGATATGTTTGGCAATCCGCCAAAAACCATCATGAATGACCGGATAATCCCCCATGAGTTTGACGAATTAGAATATAAAAACTCCAAAATATCAGAATACCTTGGAAATGTGTTACAACTCGAGGAAGTAGCTTGCAAAGACTGGCTCACCAATAAAGTCGACAGATCTGTTACCGGTAAAGTGGCCAAACAACAGTGTGCCGGGCCCCTTCAATTGCCGCTGAACAACCTTGGTGTAAGTGCCCTCGACTATCAGGGCAACAAGGGCATGGCTACTGCTGTAGGACATGCACCCGCCGCAGGACTCATCGATCCGTCGAAAGGTTCTGTCCTGGCCATTGCAGAAGCATTGTCAAATATTATGTGGGCGCCCATAGAAGGCGGACTTTCAGGCATCTCGCTCAGTGCAAACTGGATGTGGCCATGTAAAAACCCAGGAGAAGATGCCAGACTTTATGCCGCAGTGAAAGCGGCATCTGACTTTGCCATAGCGCTTGGAATCAATATTCCTACCGGAAAAGACTCATTGTCTATGACTCAAAAATACGGTTCCGAAGAGGTGGTTTATGCCCCCGGAACGGTGATTATTTCTGCTGCCGGCGAAGTAAAAGATATCTGTAAAGTTGTAGAACCTGTAATTAAGAATGTGCCGGATTCGATCATTATATATATCGATCTTTCAAAAGAATCCTTCAAACTCGGGGGGTCAGCTTTTGCCCAGACGCTCAATAAGCTCGGCAATGCGACGCCGGATATAAAAGACCCCGCATACTTCAGAATTGTATTTGAAACCATTCAAAAACTCATAGATCAGCAATTGATTCTGGCCGGCCACGATATTTCTGCCGGAGGCATGATTACCACCCTGCTTGAGATGACATTTTCACAAAATGAAATTGGCCTTGATATCGATCTTTCGTCCATCCCCGAATCTGATATTGTAAAAACCATGTTTAGCCAGAATCCCGGCATTATGATACAGGTTGAAAGCCAGGGGGCTGCCATTTCCATATTGGAACAAGAGGGCATTGCATTCCATAAAATCGGCAAACTGAAAAGCCGGCATCAGGTTCTTTTTACAGATATTCACACATCAATCGAACTTGACATCGCCCCGTTACGGGATATCTGGTTTAGGACATCCTATTTACTGGACCAAAAGCAAAGCACCCCCGAATTGGCAGCGGAGCGCTTTCTTCACTACAAATCAAATGACCTGACATACAGGTTCCCAACCCATTTTACGGGCAGGTTTGATGATTATAATATAGATCCGCGACGATCAGGCAACTCCGGTATCAAAGCCGCAATTATCCGCGAAAAGGGTGTAAACGGTGATCGTGAAATGGCTTGGATGATGCATCTGGCCGGTCTGGATGTGAAGGATGTGCACATGACTGACCTGATATCCGGACGTGAAACCCTTGAGGATATTAACCTCATTGTCTTTGTCGGTGGATTCTCCAATTCAGATGTACTCGGCAGCGCCAAAGGCTGGGCAGGCGCTTTTATTTTCAATCCAAAAGCAAAAGAAGCGCTTGACAAATTCTATTCGAGGGAGGATACCCTTAGCCTGGGTGTTTGCAACGGCTGCCAGTTGATGATCGAACTCGGAGTTGTGACACCCGATCATGCTGTAAAACCAAAGATGCTGCACAACGACTCTGGAAAATTCGAGTCGGCATTTCTTAATGTAGAAATTCAGGAAAACAACTCCGTTATGCTCAAATCGCTGTCGGGCAGCAGATTGGGAATCTGGGTGGCACACGGAGAAGGTAAGTTTTATCTTCCTTTGGGTGAATCAGCATATCAAATTCCCATGAAATACGCTAAATCCAGCTACCCGGCCAATCCAAACGGTTCTGATTTTGATACAGCCTCAATCTGCTCGGCCAATGGGCGTCATCTTGTGATGATGCCGCACCTTGAAAGGGCCACCTACCCATGGAACTGGGCTTACTACCCTACAGAGAGAACCGCTGACGAAGTGTCCCCATGGATAGAAGCTTTTGTGAATGCGCGGGAATGGATAAAGGAGAAACTAAAATAAAAGCGCCTTGATCGAAGTGGATTGTCTGGGATAAATTATGGTCAAGGGGTTATCGGCATGAATTGTTATACATGAGACAAATCCCGGAGCACTTAAGGGCAAACCACAGCGCGAGAATGGTGCTCAGAATTTATTTATCAAAAAGGAGTGTAAGAATTAATAATTTCGATCCCGCCAATATTTTTAAAATCCTTAACATTTCTTGTTATCAAAGCCAAATTGTTACACAATACTGTTGCGGCAATTATTGCATCGGGTAATTTTAATTTATGAGATTTTCTTAGCTCTATCGTTTTTCAACTATCATATCATTGAGCAAAATCAGTTGAGCCGCGTCAATAAATTCAAGGATTTTCTGTTCTTCTATTTCTTGTATATCATCGAAACCGAGCAATTCGATTTTATTGATTACTGAAATGTAAAAATCTCCATCAATGATTTTGTCAAGCCAATTTAACGCGGGAATAGGCAAGGTCTCGGCTCAATACTCAATTATGACATTGGTATCAATCAAATATCCCTTCTTTGCCATTCGTTACGACTCTGATTGAGTTGGTCAATTAATTGTTTAGCCCGGCCTTTTTTGAAAGATCCACGCAGGCTGGTTGATAGATTGCTTTTCCTTTCTTCCTTCTTAGTGGGTAAAACACGTAAAATATTTATTGACTCAAGGTCTTTTAATATTTGCATGGCATTGTCATCCTTTAGTTCTACTGTTACGATTTTCATCTGCATCAAGGAATTGTAATTCAGTTTAAAATTAAAACAATTAATATGATTTACGAATTTTCACCCGTCAAACCGTTCTATGTCTGCGCCGAGTTTCCTGAGCCGAACATCGATTTGCTGATAGCCACGATCTATTTGCTCTACATTAAATATTTCACTAACCCCCTCAGCGCTAAGGGCCGCTAATAGCAATGCCACCCCTGCCCTGATATCCGGCGAAGTCATCCGGATGCCCCGTAATGGAAATTTGCGATCAAGCCCGATTACCGTGGCGCGGTGTGGATCGCATAAAATTATCTGCGCACCCATATCAATGAGTTTATCTACGAAAAACAATCTGCTCTCGAACATTTTCTGATGAATGAGCACAGTTCCTTTGGCCTGCGTAGCGACTACCAATAATACACTGAGCAAGTCTGGTGTCAGTCCGGGCCAGATGGCATCGGCAATGGTCATGATCGAACCATCGATGAATGTTTCCACCACATATTTCGATTGGGCGGGAATAAAAATATCATCGCCCCTGAATTCCAATGCGATACCCAGTTTTTTGAACGCATCGGGGATGATACCCAGCTGCGGGATACCGGCGTTTTTAATGGTTATTTCAGATTGTGTAAGAGCGGCGAGGCCAATGAAAGACCCAACCTCAATCATGTCAGGGAGCAGGCGGTGTGTTGTGCCGTGCAAGGCCTCTACACCTTCAATGGTCAATAAGTTGGACCCGATTCCTGAAATCTTTGCGCCCATCCTATTGAGCATATTACACAATTGCTGCACATAGGGCTCACAAGCAGCATTATAAATGGTTGTGGTGCCTTTGGCGCGTGTTGCCGCCATCACGATATTGGCTGTACCCGTGACAGATGCCTCATCAAGCAACATGTATGTGCCTCTAAGTTCAGATGCATCGATTTTGAACAGGTGCTCTTTGTAATTAAAATCAAGCCTTGCTCCTAACTTTTGGAAACCTATAAAGTGCGTATCCAGTCTCCTGCGACCAATCTTATCGCCACCGGGTTTTGGGATTTTGGCAATACCAAACCTTGCCAGCAGTGGGCCGAGGATCATGATCGAGCCTCTTAAGGCAGCAGCCTTCCTGTCATAAGTAGCTGATTGCAGGAAATCCAGATTAATTTCTCTTGCTGTAAACCGGAAGGTTCCCTGAGCTGGTTTTTCTACCTTAACTCCAAGGTCTTCGAGTAATTCGATCAGGAAGTTCACATCCCTGATATCCGGAATGTTACTGATCTCAACAGGTTCGGAAGTCAGAAGTGTGGCGCACAACACCTGGAGTGCTTCGTTTTTAGCGCCTTGCGGGATAATCTGCCCACTGAGGGTTTTTCCTCCTGCTACTCTGAACGCGGTCATTTAATTTCTTCTTCGCCGGCCTCCGCTATTTCTTCTATTCTTGGGATTGGGCATCGGTTTACTTTTTCGTTCTTTTATCATCGATTCAAACAGGTTGTTGGCGCGGACCTTTTCAATATCAATGTTCAGTTGCTTTTTAGACAAGTATTCGATGTCTTTGGCGATGGTACCGTCATCTACATTTTCCCTGTTCCAGGCATTCTGGAAACCCTTCATAAGGCGGCCTATGTAGATAATGGCAGCTTCCTTTTCCTCCGGGTCCTGAATTTCAATCGCCTTTTTAATAAGTAATTCAACGTTGCGCCCGTAATGTTTAAATCTCACTTCCGTGTCCTTGTATGCCACACGCTTTGGTTTTTTTAATAAAATTGCCCTGTCTGGCATTGGAAACGGGCCATTCAGTTCAATATCGAAGTCTGACATGATCACCATATCATCCCACAACTTCTGACTGGTTTCCTGGGCGTCTTTTGAGCCAGGGTTGATGAGCTTCATTAATTCTATAAGCACATAGGCGGCTTCTGTTCTTTTTTCCGCATCTTCGATGGTTCTGAGGAATGCCACCAGTTTCTGTATGTTTCTCCCGTATTCCTTTAAAATAAGCGGAGGCCTTGCGGTATTGTAATCCTTCATGAAATGTTTTTTAAATATAATCTTAAACCCTTTGGTCAGTAAATTGAGGCGATATTGGAAAAGACTATGCGTGTATCTTTAATTTGGCAAAGCTAAGCAATAAAGTCTTTTCTCCAAAATTATCAAATACAACCTTTGCCTTTCTGTTGGCGCCATCCATCTCGATGATCATAACTTTGCCAAAGCCAAATTTGGGGTGCTCTACCTTCATGCCGGCAGTGAGCCCTGATGTGTCACTCGGCACAAAATCTGTTGATGGCTGATGGGTATAACTTGTGTTATTTACTGACTGCTCTGCTTTTTTAATACCCGAAACCAGCGACCGCGCATAGTGCATGGTATTTTGTGGCATCACAGGCTGTTGATGAAATTTTCTGCTGCTTTTTATAAATGCCGGATTGATCTCCTCCAAAAAGCGACTTGGTTCGCAACTTTTCAACCTTCCGAAGCGGTAACGTGTAGTAGCGTATGACAGGAAAAGCTTATGCTCCGCCCTGGTAATGGCCACATAAAATAGCCTGCGCTCTTCTTCGAGATCTGCCCTGCTCGATAACATCATCTGAGAAGGAAACAGGTCCTCCTCCATGCCTACCAGATAAATATGCTTAAATTCCAGCCCTTTGGCCATGTGAATGGTCATGAGTGTCACCTTTTCCTCATCATCGTCCTTGTCTTCATCCACACTGGTGATCAGAGCAACTGCCTGCAGGAAAGCACCAAGACTTTTGTCTTTATTTTCTTCATTATCGACAAATTCCTTGATCGCATTAAGCAATTCCTGAACGTTTTCATACCGGCTAAGCCCTTCGATGGTTTTGTCCTCGTACAGTTCTCTAAGCAAACCGGATTGCTTGGCGATATAACTTGCCGCTTCAAATGCATCCTTTTGTGCTACAACAATTAGGAAGCTTTTGATCATCGTGGCAAACTGATCGATCTGTGATGCAGCCCTGCCAGGCAAATACTGAAAAATATTGCCAACTACCTGCCACAGGCTGATGTTGTATTCGTCTGCCGTAACCACAAGCTTATCGATGCTGCCTGCACCGATCCCCCTTTTTGGCAGGTTGATGATGCGCCGGAGTGCCTGCTCGTCATTTTGATTTATCACAAACCTCAGATAAGAAAGGATGTCTTTGATCTCTTTGCGCTGGTAAAAAGACAATCCTCCGATGATTTTATACTTCAGATTGGCTCGCCGGAGTGCTTCTTCAATAGCTCTGGATTGGGAGTTGGTCCGGTACAAAATGGCGATTTCGCTGCTTTTGATTTTATGATTTTGTTTTTCTTCAAATATAGACGTCGCAACCAGTTTGCCCTCTTCATTGTCCGAATTGGCCTTGATCAATTCTATCAGATCTCCTTCGTCATTGGCTGTCCATACATTTTTCGTGAGTTGCGCTTTGTTGTTGTTAATCACCGAATTTGCAGCATTGACGATGGTCTTGGTAGATCGGTAATTCTGTTCCAGCTTAATGATGCGCAGATCAGGATAATCTTTCTCGAAATTGAGTATATTTTTAATGTCCGCGCCGCGAAATGCGTAGATGCTTTGCGCATCATCACCGACTACACAAATATTCTGATGGACGGCAGAGAGCTTTTTGGTGATCAGATACTGGGAAAGATTTGTATCCTGAAACTCATCGACAAGCACATGCCTGAAGCGATGCTGGTATTTGTTCAAAACGTCGGGGTGATCCCTGAAAAGTACATTCGTATTAAAAAGCAGGTCATCGAAATCCATGGCCGATGCCTTAAAGCAGCGTTCACAATAAATTTTAAAAAGTTTGCCCATATGGGGTTTCATCGCGCTTTCATCATCAGCCTGATAAATGGGATTATTCATATAATCCTTCCAGGAAATCAGTCGGTTTTTTGCTCCGGAAATTCGATTTAATACCACATTAGGCTTATATACCTTATCATCAAGCTTTTGCTCTTTTAATATTTGTCGAATGAGCGTTTTTGAATCATCAGTATCATAGATCGAAAAATTGGAAGGATAGCCCAGCCTCTCCGCCTCATATCTGAGAATCCTGGCAAATATGGAATGAAAAGTGCCCATCCAGATATTCCTTGCCTCCGTTCCGACCATTGACTCAATTCTGTTGCGCATTTCGCCGGCCGCTTTATTGGTGAACGTCAATGCCATAATGTTGAAAGGATCAACACCTCGTTCGCGGATCAGGTATGCTATTCTGAAAGTAAGGACACGCGTTTTTCCGGAACCGGCACCGGCCACAATCATGCATGGCCCATCTGTATTGGTTACACCTTCACGTTGTGGTTCATTTAAAGTATCAAGATAATCCATCCCAAATCATTAGTCAGCCCGAAAGTTACAAATATAATCTCAGAGCATTGAATTAAGCTGGCACGCTGTTTCAAAAAAAAGAGAGGCCGTGCGCACACTTTAATCATATCAGCACAGATATATTACATGAATATGTAAATAACATTTTCGTTTAAATCTAAAGTCTATTAATGCTCATCTTTGGATTCGCTTGTGAAATTCATGGCAGGAATTCAGTGCAGCACCATAAAATCTCAAATTTTTAAATGATTGTAATTGGTAAAACCGTAATCTCAGACGACATCGCAGACAATTATTTTCTCTGTGATTTAAACAAATGTAAAGGAGGGTGCTGCGTGGAAGGTGATCTCGGAGCCCCACTCCAACTGGACGAGCTGCCCGTATTTGAAGAGATATATGAGCAGGTAAAACCTTTTCTGTCGGCCGGCAGCATCAAAGCAATTGAAGAACAAGGCAAATATGTTTACGATGAAGATCGCGAATACTCCACACCAACCATTAATGGCAACGAGTGTGCGTATGGCGTTTATGATGAAAAAGGAATCCTGAAATGCGGCATCGAAATGGCATATGAAGCAGGAAAAACTTCATTCAGGAAGCCCATTTCCTGTCATATGTACCCCATTCGCGTTACGAAATACGACAACTACCATGCTTTGAACTATGACAGATGGGAGATTTGTATGCCCGCCTGCGAACTGGGCAGAAGAACAAAGTTGCCGCTCTACAAATTTCTCAAAGAACCACTAATCAGAAAATTCGGGGAGTCGTGGTATAAAAAACTTTGTAATACAATTGAAAATCCTGCCGAAAAAGTGAGCAAAAAGGCCTAAATTCGATAAGAAATTATGCGCTGGGTTCACTACATCATCGGAACTGTTTTTGTCACATTCAGCCTTGTTCAGTTAAACGATCCGGACTTTTATATTTGGATTCCGGCGTATTTGATTCCCGCTTTTTTTGCATTCAGCTTTCCGCATAAAAAATATCGACGCCCGATACCGGGCCTGATTGCCTTCCTTTTTCTGATATGGGCAGTTTTGCTCTTTCCACCATCCTTATCTGACTGGTTGGCAACTGAAGAAAAGGCAAAATCACTTGGTATGACATTGCCCGGAATTGAAGAAGCCAGAGAATCAATGGGCTTGTTGCTCTGCGCCATGTACATGGCATTTATATGGTTGAAATCCAAAAGATGACTCATTGCAAGAAATTTATTTTCAAAATATGAATCAAACTTCAAATCATGCAACTTAATTGCATAATGGCTATATTTGAATCATGAAATACAGTGATTATAAAAAATTGCTAAAAACCCATGCACTCAGAATTACAGATTGCAGAATAGACATTCTGGAAAAGTTTCATCAGGCAAACCACGCGCTTTCATTTAAAGATCTTGAAACGACCCTTGAAGACTATGATCGCGTAACGCTTTATCGGACACTTCATTCATTCATTGAAAAAGGCCTCTTGCATAGGATACCAAGCGATGACGGTTTTGCGAGTTTTGGTCTTTGCTCAACAGAGTGCAATGAGGAGGCACATCACCACAATCATGTACACTTCAAATGCAACTTATGTGGCCATATTGAGTGCCTGTCTGACTACGATGTGCCTGAAATCGTACTACCCGGGTATGAGGTAAAGGAGACAAACCTCATCGTAAACGGAGTCTGCAAAGTATGTAAAAAGAATATCTCCTGAGCATAAACTATTATCTGCCGGATCAATTGCAGGCATCAGGAAAGTCACCTGTGATTTTCAGAAGCTTTCCGAAGAGAAAAGCTTATTCTAATTCATAGTATCTTACGTAATCAACCAGCATTTGCTGCGGAAAAATGCTCTCGTCAATGCCATATCTGCCTCCCCATGCCCCGCCAACTGCTATGTTCAGGATCAGGTAATGCGGTTGATCAAACGGCCATTCATCACTGGTTTTCCCTTCATTATCAAATGTAAAATACTTCTGATCGTCCACATAAAAATCCATGCGATCCTCAAACCATTCGACAGTATAAATATGAAAGTCCTTGTAAGGCGCCCTAACCATGATCCTGGCGCCCTTATTGGTTTTCTTCACATGGTTATAGGCTTGTGTATGCACATTCGCATGAATGGAATCAGGGTCATAGCCCACGTTCTCCATTATGTCAATTTCACCGCAAGCCGGCCAGCCTACTTCGCTTATATTGTTGCCCAGCATCCAGATCGCCGGCCACATGCCCACCCCTGTTGGCAGCTTGGCGCGAATCTCCAGGCGGCCATATAGAAAATCCCTTTTCCCTTTCGTGATGACACTTGCAGAGGTATGCTTTGCTCCTTGATATGGTTCAGAAATTGCCTCAATCACCAACATACCATCTTCAACCCTGGCATTTTCAAGTCTCTCACGTGTGTAATACTGACTTTCATTATTCCTGATTTTACCTTCCTCATAGTCCCATTTGCTTTTATCCGGCAAACCTTCATATTCAAACTCATCTGACCATGAGAGTTGCCATTCCTGGCAAAAAGATGATATGGATAGAAAAAAGAACAGAAACATGAATGCACTTGATTTCATAAATTTTTGCATTTAAAAATGGCATGACAAAATAGGGATAAAAGCTGAAGAAATTTAGTAAAAAAGGGTGCAGAAAGGCAGTTTTTAATTAGCAAAGCGAGATCATCCAATCGGAATGGCGAGTTTTTTCAGTTCGTTTGAGACGCTCAATGCCCTGCGATCGGCTTGTTGCAGATTAATCTCGATATGTAGCTTACCTTCAGAATCGACAAAATTGATCACCGAGCCCAGATCTCCGTATCCCTTTCTCCCTGAAACAATAAGTATAGCTTTGTCGCTGGTCTTTTCGACAATCTTCTCCATTTCGATCTGGCTGTCATCAGAAATATAAATAAAATCACATGTTTCTAAATCATCTTCGCACTGGAAATAACGCACTTCTACGGTACTGTGCATAGCCAAACCCTTTTCTATGGCATGCAATTGAAAATACCTGAAATCTTCCTTGTTGCCTACCACACCAACCACGAACTTAAATTCATTATTAAACGCCGGCCAGGTAATGTGCTGCGTCACCTTGTTTATGATCTCTCCGAAATACTTTGCATTTTGGGCATTTGCAAAATTACCGCTAAGAACCAGACCTAATATCAAATAAGTAAATCTCCTCATTCCTCACTCCATTTATAAAAAGCTTGATATTACCAACTGTATAAAAATAGGCAATTAGCAGGTCAATGATCAGAACGCCGGATTGGGTCAAAGTAAGGATGGCGCACATAAGAACTAAAATTGCAATACCGGCATCGGATTTTATCTAATTGTCACAAATCAGTTGTGCAGAAGAAATTTCAACCGGAATATCACAGATTTTCATGAACCGGTATTTTATTGCGATCAATCCAAATGACCATTCGACCAACGCAATTTCTTAAAGTTTTGCTTTAACTTTTCTTTCATATTGCCACATGACAAAAAAAGCAGAATTACCCGGTTAATGCTTAAGGCTGTCAGTTTTGGTTACATGTACAAAAAATTACCGAGAATAAAAGATTTGCGAATGTAAACAAAAAGGGATAAAGCCTCGGGATGGTTAATAAAAATGGGTTATTGGTGGGTGATTAAAATCCGATAAAGCCCATTTGACTGGATAGCTGCCAATCAGACCACAATGGCCAAGGTAATGAGTGAGCTTGAAACCTTTAAGTTGCGCAATTCGGCATTGCGTTCATTCAACTCAAACTTTATTTTTCCATCGACTTCCACAAAGTTTATAATAGAGCCATTCTGAGCGAGACCCTGCCTGTCAGTCACAATCAGTACCGGGGCGCTTTCCGTGCCGGATACAATCTGATCAATCTTATTGCTTTCTGAAGCACAAACGTAGAGAATCTGACAGTCCTGAATGCCTTCCATTGACTTATATTGCACTACTTTTATGGGATTTCCATTAACCTTTTTGGTTGCAGCCATTGATTTGATATCATCCACAATTGATGAAGAACCAAGTACGCCAATCACAAATTCCCCGGAAGTCTGATCATCGGGCCACTTTATATACTTGCTAAAATTGTATAGAAATATGCTGTGGTATTTTTCCTTCTGGGCAAATACCTGATCATGACCCATCATTAAAGCAAGGATAAATAAACAAATGTAGCCGGTTCGTCTCATAGGATTATAAAAATCTAAAATACTCGTAGCATTAAAAGTAAATCCATCAAATCTGATTGGCAAACCGCGCTGGATTCGTCCCAGCTTATGATTTGCAAGGTTCGGTCAGGAAATGTCTCTTTTTAAGTAAAAGGAATCAAAAAAATGCAATCCTGATCATTTGCTTCAAAAGATGTATCAGGATATCTGATCCGGCGTTCAGATCAATGTACCACATAAGTGCCTTTAAATGCCTGAATAAGAGTAATTTTATATATTTCCTGGACTGACAAATCTTGTGACGGTGCTACAGTCAGTCCTTTGCATGGATTGTAATGAAGAAAAATGGTACATCGCCGGATTTAAGAACTAATGTTAAGCACTAAAATCTTAGATGAAACTAGGCTCACAGTGCATCTTATAACATTTGACGGTTTATTGGATTAACTAACGGAGAAGTTTTTAAATTATAATGGCGAGCGAAATAAGCGATCCTGATACAACAAGTTTGCGCTCCTGCGCTTTGGACTCATTGAGTTCAAACTTGATTTTGCCATCTTTCTCGATAAAATTAATGACGGCCCCCTTTGTCGCCATGCCTGGGGAATCAGCAATAATCAGAATCGGCCTGTCAGATGTGGCAGCTTCTATTTCCGGCAAATTGTCAATAACATCTTCTGAAATAAAAAGGATATTGCAATTCC
>CAYZWN010000072.1:14442-18255 GCA_964482185.1 uncultured Roseivirgaceae bacterium | reverse complement strand
CGGCGGTCACATCGGTTCTTGATTTGTTGGGCGCTTTGGCTTTGATATGGATACTAATCTCATTGCCCTGCATATCAGCTTTAAACTGCATCTGCACATCCTGTACGGCCCGTACATTTGCTTCTCCGCCAATGGCTTCGAGATAACTGTCAATGACTCCAATGGCCGTCAGACCATCAGGAATATCGCTTTTCTCCGGCACATATGGATTGCCGTAGATGTCGTAATAGGTGACAGTTCCAAATTGCTCCAGACCCGAGACAATTTCCGAGCCTTTACCAACCACGATGATGTGGGCGTTGTTGGGCTTAATATATTTCCGTGCAGTCTGCTGTACCTGGTCAATGGTTATTGATTCAATGTTCCTGAGATAATTAGCGTAATAATCATCAGGGAGGTTATACCGCTTAATATTCAGCGCAAAATTGGCTATTGTTTGCGGGTTTTCGAGACTTCTTGAAAAATTGCCGGTAATTTGTGCTTTGGCCTTACTCAATTCTTCCTCAGTTACCTGCTCATCAACGATTTTATTGAGTTGGTTCATAAATTCATATACAGCACTGTCAGTTACTTCATTGCGCACTTCAGAGAAAGCCCTGAAGTTGCCAACTATCATATCAGAAGCATATGACGACCTTGCATAATAGGTGTAGGCTTTTACTTCCCTGATTTGTTGCTCTAATCTTGAATCACTTGCGGCACCTAAAATTTGATTTAATACCTGCATCCTCAACAGATCAGGCGCTCCTTTCTTTAAGTCAATCGGATAGGCAATATTAATATTTGACTGCACCGAATTGGACCTGTCAACCAAAGCTACCTGTGTTTCTTGAGGGCCTGGCACACTTTCAAATTGCTGTAGCTTAACATCTTTGGCTGGCCATGCATTAAAATGCTTCTTTACAGTTTTCTTCGCCTCCTTTACACTGATGTCCCCAACTATAACCAGATAGGCTATTTTTGGTGAAAAATATGTGTTATAGTAGTTTCTACAATCATCCACAGTAATGTTGCTGATTGTTTCCTCGGTTGTCAGCTCGCCATAAGGGTGGTCTTTACCGTACAATACAACATTTCGAACATTAGTTGAAATTGATCCCGGGTCATCCTTCTGAGCCGCAAGAGCTGAAAGTGTCTGCTTTTTCAGCTTTTCAAATTCCTCTTGCGGAAAAGTCGGATTATATAAAACATCAGTCATGATTTCCAATAACTTTTGCGAATGCTTGGTAAGTGATGAAGCGTATATTCCGCCGGAAGAAGTGCTAAGTGTGGCTCCAATAAAATCAACTTCCTCATCTATTACTGATTTGGATTTTGTTTTGGTACCCATTCTCATGAGATTTCCTGTCATGGAGGCATAACCAGCTTTCTCGCCTTCTTTTATGGCCTCGATATCAAGCACCAAATTATATGCGACTCTGGGAAGTTTACGGTTTTCAACAACAAATACTTTCAGACCATTTTTCAGTTCAAACGATGCAGGGGTGCCAATTTGAATTTCCGGCGCAGGCCCGGGCATTGGTGGTTTTGTTCGATCAATCTGGGCGTATGCGCCCAGGTGAATAAAAAGAACAAGTATCGGTATTAAGTTATATGATTTCATGCGTTTCAATGTGAAGTTTGGTTTAATTGTCCTGAGACTTTGGTAAGTAATAAAGCACAACCCGGTTTTCCCTGGTGAGATATTTTCTGGCTGCGTTTTGAATATCATCTTTCGTTACAGCCATATACTTTTCAATTTCTGTATTGATCAGATTTGCATCACCATAAAACACATGATATGTGGCTAATGATTCAGCAATCCCCGCCATGGTCGAATTTTTACTGTAGAAGTCATTCTCAATTTGATTTCTAACTTTTTGAAATTCCATATCTGAAATAGGTTGATTTTTAACTTTTTCAATTTCAGCCTCCATTCCGGCCTCCAGATTTTCAGCGTCTATGCCTGTGTTGGTAAGCCCAAGTGCTATAAACAGGCCGGGGTCTTCTGTTGGAACAGTAAAAGCACCGGTAGTCATTGCGACCTGCTCATTATCAACCAACTCTTTATAAAAACGAGAACTTTGACCATCAGCAAGGACTTTGGTAAGCATCTCAACCGCATAATAATCTTCAGCAGTCTGCTCCGGAATATGGTAGGCCATTAAAACCATAGGAAGTTGGATATTATCATATACTACATCTCTCTTCTCTTCTTTTTGCGCAGGTTCTTTAACAGTTACCCTCGGAACATCAACAGGTTTGCTGATCTCAGAAAAATATAATTTTACAAGTTCGCGTGTTTCTGCGATATCAATATCCCCTGCTATGGACAGCGTAGCATTTTGAGGAACATAGTATGTATTGTAAAAATCCATAAATTCCTCAAGGGTAGCCTGGTTCAGGTGTTTCATCGAGCCTATTGGCATCCATTGATACGGATGGTGGTCAAAAGCCCTGCTGAAAGTTTCAACCCATCTGGTTCCATAAGGCTGATTGTCATAACGCATTCTCTTCTCCTCTTTCACAACCTCGCGTTGTGTTTCCACACCAATAGAATCAATTTTAGCGTGCATCAGACGTTCAGATTCCAGATATAGTCCCAATTCCAGCTGATTTGAAGGTAAGAGTTCGTAGTAATAGGTCTGGTCAAAAGATGTGTATGCATTGTTAACGGCACCTGCATTTGAGATCAGCTCATCAAACTGTCCTCTTTTTATATTTTCGGAGCCTTCAAAGAGTAAATGTTCAAAAAAGTGCGCAAAACCGGTTCGCTCCGGATTTTCATTTTTTGATCCTACATGGTATAAAACTGATACTACCACGATCGGGGTACTATTGTCCTGGTGCAGGATCACGTGGAGCCCGTTGTC
Source organism: uncultured Roseivirgaceae bacterium (assembly GCA_964482185.1). Taxonomy (GTDB): domain Bacteria; phylum Bacteroidota; class Bacteroidia; order Cytophagales; family Cyclobacteriaceae; genus JAAUQL01. The sequence continues at coordinate 15,403 of CAYZWN010000072.1, read as the reverse complement.
CAGATCGAACTCGGTAAATTTGATCTTGTTGTCGTTGGCGATTGCCTGCACCGCGATGAACAGGCAAACCAAATAGAGGTAGATGATTTTCTTCATTTGTACTGCTGTTTGATTTAGTCCGGCAAAATAAACAACAATGAAGTTATTACACTTATGTTTTGTATAAAATGTTTATTTATTGGATGAGTGGCGCTATAAGGTTTTTACAGTTCCGCCATGTCGGAAGCCGGATGTTTCCGATACTAAAAAAAGCATTCAGGGATACCACTTTCTCAACCTGACCTCGATGCCCTGATTACCCTTCTCCACAAGTTCCTTGAATTTTTCCACATCGCTGAGCCCGCCCTGGCCTCTATAGTGATATGGATATACAATTTTTGGCTTGAAATCCAGCACGGCATCTGCCGCCTGGTTGATGTCCATGGTGTATGGGACATTCATACAAACAAAAGCCACATCGATATTTTTGAGGTTACGCATTTCTGGTATGCCTTCGGTATCGCCGGACAAATAAATGCGTTTGCCGCCCATTTCGAGTATATATCCGTTGCCGCGCCCTTTTGGATGCCTGGAGTCATCCGTTTCCGGAAGATTATACATTGGCAGCGCTTCGATGCCAATTTGCAGGGTATTGGTTTTGTCGCCGTTTGACAGCACTACGAGTTCTTTTGATATTCCGGCCGGGAGCTGATCGGCAACAGCCTTTGGCGCAATGATGCTTGCCTTTTTGGCATTTAGTCCATTCAGCGTTTCCATATGTAAATGATCACCATGGATATCTGTAATGATGATCATATCCGGATCAGAAAAGCCGGCAAACAGATCAGCCCCTCCGTAAGGATCGACAAAAATTGTTTTATTATCCCACTCTATCACAAGTGTGGCGTGCAAGATGGGCGTGATGACCAGTGAGCCTTTCTGCGTTTCGATCTTATCGGATTGGGCCATGGCGGTATTGATT
>CAYZWN010000072.1:0-14342 GCA_964482185.1 uncultured Roseivirgaceae bacterium | reverse complement strand
AAATCCGGTAAGGCCATCGCAAATTGGTCAGCTCCTCAGTCAGGTCGCCACCTTTCAAATAAATGATACCATTGATATCTGAATTACTGTCTCCCTTCCTTATTTTATCCTTTACCCACGAAACGAAGTCCGGCAGCCGGGTGACAGCCCGACTCACCACCACATCAAACTGCTGCTTTAGCGCTTCTGCTCTGCCCTGCATAGCAACAACATTTTCGAGCTCCAGCATGTTGATTGCTTGATTTACAACTTTGATTTTCTTGCCGATGGAATCGATGAGGGTAAACCTGGTTTTTTCGAAATAAATGCTCAACGGAATGCCCGGGAAACCCCCGCCTGTTCCCACATCCAAAACTTCATTGACGTCATTTAAACTAAAAAATTTGGCTATCGCCAGAGAGTGCAATACGTGTTTCAGATACAATTCATCAATATCCTTCCTCGAGATCACATTGATTTTTTCATTCCATAAATGATAAAAATCCCATAGGAGTGCAAAGCGATCCAATTGAGCACTATCCAGTTCGGGAAAGTGTTTCGAAATCAGGTCAAAGTGGGGATGCATTAAATATGTTGTTCCTTGCCTTTCACGAGGTCATACATCAGTTCGCGTGCACGATGCAGTTGGGCCTTCACCGTACCCAGTGGCGCCTCGAGTTCCTGTGCAATCTCCTCGTAGGAGAGTTCATCGAAATATCTCAATTTTACCAGTCTCTGGTATTTAGGCGGCAGCTTATCTACGAAAATTCTTATCAGCTCGATCTTCTGCGATTTGATCGTTTCTTCCATTGGGTTCAGTTCGTTGTCCTCTACATCGATGGTTACATTTTCTCCGCTTTCATCTTTGAATGATGTGTCAAGACTCATGGTATCAAGCCTTTTTTTGCGAATAAAGTCAATGGTGTTGTTGGTGGCAATTCTGAAAAGCCAGGTGGAAAAGGTATAATCCTTTTTGAAGCGACTGAGGCTCCTGAACGCTTTGGCAAATGCCTCGATGGTAAGGTCTTCGGCATCATCCACATTGCGAACCATTTTCAGGATCATATGATAAACCGGCCTCTTATATCTTTTCATGAGATCGGCATAAGCCTGCTCATCATTTTCTAAGGTTGCTTTGTCGATAAGTGCAAAATCTTCAATCGCTTTATCTGAAAAATTTCTGTCTATTTCCATTTAATTTTTTTTGTGAATAGAACCTTCAGACCGGTCGAAAGATAGTAAAATATGTATGTAATATCTAAGAGTGGAAAAATCCCAATATCTGTGTTGTCGCCAGTCTTTTTCTTTAACGCCAAAATAGCCATCAACATTGATACCATTACCAATAAAAACCCACCTCCTGCCAAAATAATTTGATATCCTGCCAATATTGCCGCAAACAGACTTAACCAAAATATAATTTTCGCTCCGAATATCAGTGTCAGCAACAATTTGTCAGACATCCTGTAATGCTTTCCAACAGACAGGTGCCTGGTTTTCTGCTGGACGAAAGCCGAAACCGAACTTTTGGCAATCGAATAAACAGTCGCATCCTGCGAAAGCACGAATCTGGTATTTTTCCTTTTTGCATGCTGGTTCACCAGCAGGTCATCATCACCACCCACTACGCCCTGAAACCTGCCAAAACCATTCTTATCCAGGAAGAGCGACTTTTGGTAGGCCATATTTCGACCTACGCCCATGTAGGGGTTGCCCAGCAGGCCGATTCCGATATACTGTAAAGCTGTTATGAGGGTCTCATATCTGATAAACATATTTAAAAAACCCGGGGTTTTGAAATATTGCGAAAATCCCAGCACAAACTGAATGGCATCCGAGCTGAAACCTGCTGCCATTTCGGCAATCCAATACTCACTGTGCGGCATGCAATCGGCGTCAGTCAACAGAATATGCTCATTCTTTGCTGCTCTCACACCAAGGGTTATGGCGTATTTCTTATTGTTGATATGATCAGGGGTGGCATCAATGCTTTTCAACTTAAAATGCTTTACCTTTTGCTCAAGTTCTATTGCGTACTCATAGGTTTCATCGGTCGATTTGTCATCAACCAGAATCACCTCAAAATCCGGGTATTTCTGGTCGATCAGTCTTGGGATGAGTTCGAGTAGATTGCGGTATTCGTTTTTGGCACAAACAACCACAGAAATGCCCTTATGGGTGTCAGGGGCCATTTTTGGTTTCACATATTTTGCAAGGGCTATGGCTGTTGCAGAATAAAACAAAAACAGAATTCCCGCGCTGACCGCGAACATCCAAAAAATTATTTCTAACATATTTGATTGATTCGTTGCAAAAATTGAAGCGTCAAATGTAAAGCGATAATAGCATCTTATTGTAATAATAATCGCTTATTTTTGTGGCCTTTATTACAATCTGATTTTTTATGAGATTTGATCTGGTGGGAACGGACGCTCATTCCTATGCGCGTGCAGGCATTTTCGATACAGCTCATGGGTCGGTGGAAACACCGATTTTTATGCCTGTGGGAACTGCCGGAACGGTGAAGGCCGTACACCAGCGCGAGTTGAAAAATGACATCCGCGCTCAGATCATACTTGGCAACACCTACCATCTTTTCCTTCGCCCGGGGCTTGATCTGCTTGAGAAAGCCGGTGGTCTGCATAAGTTTAACGGATGGAACGGCCCGATACTGACAGATAGTGGCGGATATCAGGTTTATTCGCTTTCTGACGTGCGGAAGATCAAAGAAGAGGGCGTACATTTTCAATCGCATATCGATGGATCCAGGCATTTGTTTACACCCGAAAATGTGATGGATATCCAGCGCAAAATCGGGGCAGATATTGTTATGGCCTTTGATGAATGCACACCCTACCCCTGCGATTACAATTATGCCAAATCATCCATGGAAATGACACATCGCTGGCTCAGGCGCTGCTGCGACAGGTTCGATGGTACCGATCCGGAATACGGCTACGAACAGCAATTATTTCCCATAGTGCAAGGCAGTACTTTCAAGGACCTTCGGTTGCAATCAGCAGAAGTAATCGCTTCCTATGACAGGGCAGGAAACGCCATTGGCGGCTTGTCAGTTGGTGAGCCGGCGGAAGATATGTATGAAATGACCAGTCTGGTTTGTGGTGCGTTGCCGTCAGACAAACCGCGCTATCTGATGGGGGTCGGCACACCCGAAAACATACTGGAATGTATCGCATTGGGTGTGGATATGTTTGATTGTGTGATGCCGACAAGAAATGCGCGTAATGGCATGCTATTCACCTCAGAAGGCATCATCAATATCAGAAATGAAAAATGGAAAGACGACCTGAGCTGCATTGATGCAGCACTTGGCAACGAAATCAGCAACTCCTATTCAAAAGCTTACCTGAGGCATCTGATCATCAGCAAGGAAATGCTGGGTGCCCAGATTGCCAGTATTCACAATCTTGCCTTTTATTTGTGGATTGCCCGTGAATCAAGAAGAAAAATACTGGATGGAACGTTTACTACATGGAAAGATCAGATGGTGAAAAAAGTGCGCACAAGACTTTGACGGACAATGAAAATACTGGATAAGTATATATTAAAGAAATTTCTCAGCTCATACGTCTTTGTGATTTTTATCATAGAAATCGTGGTGATACTGATCCATTTTACTGATAACAACGAGAAATATATAACCAATGAACTTACTGCAAAGCAAATCATCGGCTATTATCTCGATTATGCGCCATATGTTGCCAACATGATATCACCGATTACGGTATTCATCACGGTTGTATTTATGACATCGCGCCTTGCCCAGCATTCAGAGATCATTGCCATCCTGAGCAGCGGTGTCAGCTTCAGAAGACTTATGAGACCCTACATGATAGGCGCCATGATCGTTGCCTGCGTGACTTTTTATCTTGGCGGATGGGTGATTCCGAATGGAAACAAAGACAGGGTTGCTTTTGAACTCGCCTATATCAAAGGCGCCTACCATTTTACCGGACGCAACATTCATATGAAAATAGGGCCTACCACGCTCCTTTACCTGCAGAGCTACAGTGTAAACAACAATGTAGGTTATAAGCCAACGCTCGAAACGATTGAAGACGGCGTGCTGATCGATAAGATAGAAGCAACGCGCATGGAGTGGCAGGAAGAAACAGAAAAATGGCGCCTGCGGAACTGGAAAAAAAGAGAAATAGACGGGATGAAGGAGATCTTTACCGCCGGAACCACTATGGATACCACACTGCGCATCCATCCCAAAGATTTTGCCAGTGACTATGGCCGATTCGAGACCCTGACCATGAATGAATTATACGAATACATCGATGAACTTCGCATGCGCGGAGCAGATAATATTGAAGTGTATGAAATTGAAAAGTATATCCGTTTTACTGCTCCGTTTGCCGCGCTCATTCTCACCTTTATCGGCCTTGGTGTATCAGCCAGGAAAGTGCGGGGCGGTTCTGGCTTTCAGGTAGCGCTTGGTTTCCTGCTCGCATTTATATATATCATCTTTTTCATTTTTTCCAGATCCTCCGCAGAGGCCGGAGCGCTTACTCCGATCATTGCAATCTGGATTCCTAACATCATTTTTACCCTGATCGGTATCGCCATATATCAAACTGTGCCGCGATGATGCCGACATACAAGGACTACCTGCATCTTCATTTTCTGGTCTTAATATGGGGATTCACAGCCATTCTCGGTTTGCTTATCAGCATTCCGGCTGTAGAAGTGGTGTTTTACAGGACTTTGATGGCGTCAATTGGCCTGTTCATTCTGTTATATGGGCGCAGAATCTCTTTCATCATCGGTCGGGGCAATGTAGTAAAATTACTCTTTACCGGAGCACTTATTGCGGGGCACTGGATTTTGTTTTTCTGGTCTGCACGGGTTTCAACTGCTTCTGTTTGTCTTGCGGGCGTTGCGACAACCTCCTTCTGGACGAGTTTTCTTGAACCGCTCGTTTTGAAAAAGCGCATCAAAATGTATGAAGTGTTTTTGGGGATGATCGTGATATTGGGTTTATATATCATCTTTCGCTTCGAATTCAACCATGCAGTGGGTCTGGCGATGGCCCTGGGATCAGCTTTCCTGGCTGCCTTATTCACCGTTATCAACGCGCGGTTCACAAAACATATGCATCACTACCAGATTACATTTTATGAAATGATCGGAGCCTGTCTCTCTATTGTAATTTTTTTTCCGGTTTATAAATATTACCTGACGCCTGATAAGGCCATCCATTTGGCTGTCGGATATTATGACATACTTTATCTGAGTATTTTGGCACTGGTGTGCACGGTTTATGCCTATTCGGCATCAATAGATCTGATGAAGAAGATATCTGCATTCACTGTGAATCTCAGTGTAAACCTTGAACCGGTGTATGGCATCATCCTGGCCATCATCATATTTGGCGATCGTGAAAAAATGCAATCCGGTTTCTATGCCGGAGCGGCCATCATTTTACTGTCCGTGTTGGCTCATCCGCTTCTGAACAGAATGTACCGGAGAAAATATCTTGAAACCGATAACCTGAGGTAGCTGCTTTTATTCCATGCAGTATGAAAGTAAACTAAAGTTGGGTTTATAAAACTCCGCTCCAGATTTTGTATTCGGGCTTAACGGTGACGGCCGGGATATTATTGAAAATTCCATAAACACATGATCCCGAACCAGACATGGAAGCATAAATGGCACCGGACTCATATAATTTTTCCTTGATCTGATGAAGCTCCGGGTATTTTGGAAAAAGTGCCTCTTCAAAGTCATTCACCAGGAGGCCTCGCCATTGCTCAATGGGATAAGTAGATAATATTTCCTCAATGGACCTGGCAGGGACCATTGGCTTTATTGCTTCATAAGCTTCCTTTGTGGAGATATGAATGCTGGGATAAACCATAAAAATGTGCAGGCCGGAAACAGACAATTCAATTTCAGATAATTGCTCCCCGACGCCCTTTGCAAGCATGGGCCTGTTTTTAATAAAAAATGAACAATCCGCTCCAAGTTTAGCGGCATAAGTCATCAGTTCCTCATCACTGATGTGGAGTGTAAACAGGTCATTCAACAATCGCAGGGTAAAAGCAGCATCTGCTGACCCGCCTCCCAGTCCGGCGCCAATCGGGATGTTTTTATGCAGGTGCATACTGACCGGCGGGAGGGGATAATCCCTGCGCAGCAACTCATATGCTTTTTCGACAATATTTTGTCCCTGGTCTGCGATCTCGATGCCCGAAGCGGCGAAGGTGGCAGATGCAGCCGGCACGGCTTCAAGCGCATCTTTCCACATTACAGGATAGAAACAAGTCTCCAGATCGTGGTATCCATCCGGTCTTTTTCTGAGGATGTTTAACCCAAGATTGATCTTGGCATTAGGAAAAACAAGCATTTATTGTATTTCTGAGGCGAGATTTTTCTCAATCTGATTTAATTGCTGCATGACCTCATAGGTAATTCCGGAGGTTGAAAAACCACCATCATGCATAAGGTTCTGCATGGTTACCATCCTGGTAAGATCAGAAAACATGGCAACGATATAATCTGCACACGACAAAGCATCGGCATTGCCCAATGGAGACATTTTATGAGCAAAATCAAAAAACACATCAAAACCCGTGACGCCTGTTCCGGCAGTGGTGATGGTTGGTGACTGGGATATGGTGTTTACACGAACTTTTTTCTGCCGTGCCATACGATAACCGTAACTTCGGGCAATGGATTCAAGCACCGCTTTGGCCTGGGCCATATCAGAATAATCCGGGAAGGTTCTCTGTGCGGCAATGTAGGACAAAGCAACTATTGAACCCCATTCGTTCATAGTGTCGAGCTTTTCAGCAACCTGCATCACCTTGTGGAATGATAATGCGGATACGTCGAGTGTTTTTAAAAACCACTCATAATTCAAATCACCGTAGTCGCGACCTTTGCGTACGTTGGGGCTCATGCCAATAGAGTGAAGAATAAAATCTAATTTTCCCCCAAGAATCTCTTCTGATTCTTTTAGTAAATGCTCTATATCATCAAGTGAGGTGGCATCGGCAGGTATCACATGGCTTTCGCATCTGGCGGCAAGATCATGTATGCGCCCCATTCTCATGGCAATCGGGGCATTGGTGAGAATAAATTTTCCTCCCTCTTCAAAAACCCTTTCAGCTGTGACCCAGGCAATTGACTTTTCGTCGAGCGCCCCGAATATGATACCTCTTTTTCCTTTTAATAAGTTACATCCCATTTTATAGTGCGATTTTTTTTAAGCCCACAAAAATAGGCATTTAAAATCTTACTAAACAAAAAGTCACCAAAAAGGATACTCGAGCCTGTCCATAAAATTCAGTTTTAGAGATAATTGAAACATGTAATTCGCAAGCGGGAATGGTCAATAGTCAATGGTTTTATTAAGCTTTTGGCTGTTAGCTTTGGTGTTAAATTTCCCATCGACCTAACCGGGTAAAAGTAGAAAATCCAAATAACAAGCATCAAAAAAAATACATCACATTGGCCCAATATTCAGAAACCAAACAGGTTTTGGATGATCCGGATTGAGTTTTAGAATTTATTTGTGTGTTGAGATTTGATTCCTTGGGCTTGTAAAGGGTGGGCCTGGAGTTTATAAACTGATACTAAACAAATAGTTCACCAATCATATAGGTAATGGCTGTTCCGGAAATAATTACGCGCGAATCGTTGTGTGTGCAAAGGAGTTTGCCACCTCTCTTTGATAGTTGGAGGGCTTCCATTTTTGGCTTATTCAATCGCTCAGCCCAAAACGGAATCAGCATCGAATGGGCAGAACCGGTCACCGGGTCTTCATTGATTCCTGCCCTCGGAGCAAAAAATCTTGAGACAAAATCAATCTTTTCTCCAGGTGCTGTTGCTATGACTCCAAGGCAATCGAGCTGCATCACCTCCACAAAATCAGGGGCTAAGTCCCGGACATCCTGCTCCCGCTCATACAATAACAACAGGTCGCGCGCCATGCCCGCCATGATTGGAGGCTTTTTCATCGCTTTTACCATTTGATTTGTCACGGCCACTTGCCTGCCGGGAATTGCCGGGAAATCCATCGATAGCAAAGCGCCGTCACTGACAACTGAGAGTAATCCTTCTTTGTATCGAAAAGTGATTTTTTGGCCTTTGTAACCAAGATGATTGAAAATCACGTGAGCCGATGCAAGTGTGGCGTGTCCACACAGGTCTATTTCCATCTCCGGTGAAAACCATCTGATTTCGAATGTTCCATTCGCTCCCACAAAAAATGCAGTCTCTGAGAGATTGTTTTCAAGCGCAATTTTTTGCATGATCTCGTCTGGTAACCATGCATCAAGCGGGCAGACTGCCGCCGGATTGCCACCAAACAGGTGGTCAGTGAATGCATCAATTTGAAAAATCTTCATCGAACTAAAATTGTAAAATGTAACCTTTTCCTCCTCTTCCTTCAGAAGAAATATACAAAGTTCCATCCGGGCTGAATGCAATACCTTCGGGTTGTTTGAAAATTTCCGGATCGAGTGGAACTGCATCAACAATAGAACCATCCTGCCGGATGATCAGCAACAGCTTACCAACTGAGGCTATGACAAATAGTAATCCGGAATCTGGATGTACGGCAATCCCGCTTGGTTTGAAGGGCTTGTGTGCTTTTTCGTTGAGTCCCTTCTTCGCGATCGCCTTGTTGTAAGATTTATTGTCAATCAAAATACGTGTTGTTGGTTGCTCCGGATCAAGGGGCACCATGTATATAGCCCTGGCTTTGGATAGTTTTTCATCTTCCAGCCCGGGTTTTTCCTTACAGGCGACAAGCAGTGCGTTTTTCTCGCGGAGATATCCCAGTCCTTCAGCATCATTTTTCGCCGAAAGGCCTGTTTCTATCTTCATGACTTCATCCTCGCCCGGCCTGAAAGCATATATATGTCCGTTACTCTTCAGCACGTATGCAACCCCATCAACCACTTCAACCCCCTCATAATCTCCCTTTTTTCCAAATTTGTATTCATTGAGTATCTTTTGTTCCTGAAGATCATATATAAACAAAATACCCTTTTCGTCCTGCACACAGGCAAGCTGATTTTTGGCGAAATAACTCAAGCCTGAAATCTCCTCCAGTACATCCGGAAGTTTCCATTTCTGCTTTGGCTTATTCAACAAATATGTGTGATTGTCAACTGTAACCTTGTAAACATCTTCATTATATGCCATTCTTTTGATATTTGTGCCCTGTAACATGAGATAAGCCACGACAGTGGTTGTAAGTATTATTATAGTTGTCTGATAAAGTTTCAAAATCGAAAATTTAATATTGATGATTAAGATTTTATACGAGAGATCAGGCCAATATCTACTTAAATCGCCTAACAACATTTTACCGGCTAATGGTTAAAGTATAAACTTTTAATTTAAAACACTGTTATACCCTCTGTGATAATTTTTGCTCAAATCCATGGAGGATCGTCTTGTGTTTTAGATTATCATTAGTAAGTTAGGCAATCAAATCAAATATAATATTTTAAACTTAGCATAAAGGGGAAAAGATTGAAGCATTTCAACACTCCATTTCTTCAAGAAGTTAAAAATTATGTAATCGAATTCATCCGCGATCACTTTCCGGAGCATATCTGTTACCACAACATTGAGCATGCTCAAGATATCGCAGAGGCTGTCGAAATTATCGGGAACGCATCCGGAATATCGGATTCAGACCTGGAAATACTTCTCACTGCAGCCTGGTTTCATGACACCGGGTACTATCTGGGCTGCAACAATCATGAACAAGCAAGTGCTGATATTGCTGAAGATTTTCTGTCCGGAAAAGGAAAAGACCTGAGATTCAAAAAAGATGTGATCAATTGTATTTTGGCAACCAAAATGCCTCAGACACCCGATAATCTTCTTGAAAAAATAATTTGTGATGCCGACCTCTACCATCTGGGTACAGAAAAGTTTATTGAGAAATCAGAACTTCTCAGGCGCGAATTCTCATATTTCAACAAAAACATGACACCCCAGGGTTGGCTAAGCCAGAGCCGGGACTTTATAGCAACGCATCGATATCATACCCCGTACGGCCAGGAGCATCTTTACCCAAAACTCAAAAAGAACCTGGAAATTCTAAAATCAAAAATCAATTCCAAGAGCAGTTAACAAGGCTTAGCGCTCAGAAATTAGGTTTTCATGTAAAAACACGAAAATTCCGGCGATCTGAGTGTTGCCATATTCTTAATTTCATCTTCAATCAGAAGTATCCATCCGGCCTGAATCAATATTGATAAAAAAGTGTAAAAAGCAGGTTACCTATTACACGCAAAAGAAATCTATCCAAAAAGCAAACAAAGCTTTGTAAATATAATTTATCATATATTATTTTGTAAATTATTGATATTTTTCGCTTACTTTGTACTTTCAATCAACATTAATATAATAATTGGGATTAACTTTATGCTTAATTGAGACATGGCAAAAAAACAGACTTTTTTAGGTCAATCTCAACGCAGAGTATCGGTTCCATAGGTTCATTTTTATAGAGAAAAGATTCGAAAATGAAACAACACATCAAACTTCCAACTTCATTGATCATTGCATTTACAATAATTTTCACCTTTGGTGATTTTCTGCCAGTCCGAGCAACTGATTGTGACTCAGTGAATACAGTGCTAAATGCCAAATTCAGGTTTCTTGGTTCATGGGATGCCAATGGAAGACCGCTTTACCTTGATCCGGAAGGAGATATAGTCTCAGAAGAAATGATCAATTATGTGAACGAAACGCTTCCTGAAACTGTAAAAGTACCGGCATCCAATGATGAATACTTCAATGATGACGTACAGCTAAATACCGAGCTGCTCGAAGCCAGCAAAGTTTACCTGACCATGGTGCACGAAGGAGCGGCATGGACAAATACCCTGGGCTTTTACACTTACAGTCTTGATACCCCCCCGCAGACTGTGTATGATATTGACAGCCTGGTTGTGATCTTCCCAAATGTCACGCAACCAAATGTAATCAATCCCGGAGATAAGGTCTTACTGGGAGATTTTCCCGCAGGAACCGGTATTGGATACTTTTTAATAGCCAGAGGCTGGGTGGGCGATACGATCTGCTTAAGGTCTCATATGGTTTTTACAGACAAGCGTTTTAATACTTTTACCACACAGGCCTTTCAGCAGCATACCATATTATTAAATTATGAACCGGAACAACAGATTCTTTTAGGATTTGAAGATCAGAAAAGACCAGGGGGAGACAATGACTTTAATGATGCTGTTTTTTATGTTACTGCAGATCCGGGTGCCATCGACACAACAAATATCCCTACCATCCCAACAGCCTTTCTATCAGGCGATACGATTGTTTGTGATGAAAATGCCAAAGCTATGCTTACTGTAGAATTTAAAGGTGTAGCGCCTTTCTCCTTTACCTATACAAATGGAAAAGAGGAAGTTAGCCTGGCAGAAATAAATGATTACGTATATAGTTTTGAAACAATGATGAAGGATACCATTCGGATATCCAAATTCAATGATGCAAGAAAGGCTGGTATTCCTGCAGGAAAAGCTGTTGTGTATTTTTCAGCTTTAAGCGCCACGCTTAGTGGTACAGAACTAAATTGTGAAGCCGGTAGTAGCGTTGTCAATATTGAGCTGACAGGAACGAGTCCCTGGAAGCTTGAATATACTTTTGGTGATGAAGCAAGTATTATAGAATCCGACCAATCTTCATTACAACTCCCATTCGAAGAGCCGGGTACATTTACCCTAACCGGCGTTGAAGATTTATATTGCCAACAAACACTTGATGCTGCAATTGATGTAATAGTTCCTGTACTGCCAACTGCTTTAATCTCTGGCGACACTTCCATCTGCGAAGGAGGCGAAGCGATCATCTCAATTGAACTAACTGGAGCAGCACCATTTACTTTGGTCTATACAGATGGCGAAAATGAAATTGAAGTAACCACCGAAGAAAGTATATATGAGTTTATTGCAAGCGACTTTAACACGTACACGCTTGTCCGTGTATCTGATGCCTACTGCGACGGATCGGTAAATGGCTCTGCAACCGTAAGCAATCTCGCCGATGCCATCAACGTCGAAATACAGGCTTTGGAAACGAGCTGCGATGGTGAAGAAATTGACCTCGAACTCATTGGCGATACCGGTGATCTTACTGTTACATGGACAACAGAAGGTAATGGGACTTTTTCAAATACCGATGAGCTGACTACTGTTTATGCCCCCGGTGAAAATGAGCATGGAGAAGTTGTATTTTATGCGGAAGTAACTCAGGGGTGCGCCGTTAAGACTGTAAGTGTAGCAGTAAACATTATTGAGGCATTGGACCCCGGTTTCAGTTATTCGCCTGATCAGAATCTGTCTGCCAATATGACGATCTATTTTACTCCAAATGAAGCAAATTATGATACTTATGAATGGGATTTTGGTGATGGGAACACAAGCAATGCTACCAATGCCACCCATGAATACGCAGAGCGAGACATATACCAGGTTCAGCTGACGGTGACCCTTGAAGGATGCGAAGCCAGCGGCACAGCAGAACTGGAGGTTCTGGCGATGGATGAACTTTATATCCCAAATGCCTTCAATCCAACTGCAATAAATCCGGAAAATCAGGTGGTAAAAGTGTATGGAAGCAATGTCTCTGAAGAAGGATTTGCATTTAAAATTGTAAACAGATGGGGAAAAGTGATGTATAATACAAACAGCTTTTATGAAGCCAACAATGTGGGTTGGGCAGGAGTAAACAGAAATACCGGTGTAGACATGGAGTTGAACGTATTCACCTATATCGTCAGAGGCAAATTTAATGACGGCAAAACTTTTGAAAAGGTTGGCACCATCACACTTGTTAAGTAAGATATGTCTTCGAAGATCAATTTTCTTTTAGTAACCCTGTTTTTTTCAACCGTCAGATTTGTTGCGGCTCAGGATCCGGTGTTTTCTCAATTCTATAATTCACCGATTTACCTGAATCCTGCACTTATTGGTGATGAAGAAAATCTGTTTGTGAACTTCGCTCACAGGTCACAATGGAATAATCTGGAATTTCCCTACACCACCAGCCAGGTTTCTCTTGTTATTCCTTATTACAAGGATAAACACGCCAAGCCCGAGGGACATCTCGGAGGTGTTGGTATTTCATTTTATGGCGATGAGGCCGGACAGGGCTCAAGTCTTAAATCTTACGGCGGCAATGCCTCATTTGCCTATAATGTTAATTTTTCAAAAAAATCTGTAAACAGACTCACATTCGCCATGCAATTGGGTTTCATTCATAAAAATGTTGACAAAGACCAGCTGCAGTGGGGAGAGCAATACAATCCTTTTATCGGATTTGATAACACGGTGATTCCGGCTGAATTAAGCATGATTCAGAACGCCACATTTCTTGATATTTCTGCCGGAACGTTCTGGAGGTATTTTGCAGATACTGAACAAAAAACCATCAGCAGCATTTACGCGGGGTTTGTTGCTGCGCACCTCAATCACCCAGACGAATCAGTTTTGGATGGTCAGGAAAACAGGTTGCCCGTGGTTTACAAATTGCATGGTGGCATGATATTCAGACTCAGCGAAAAGGCAAGAATTTCGGCAAATTTTATATCCCAATTACAGGATCAGGTCAATCAGACAAATATCGGAGCGTTTCTATCTTACAAATTACCATTTGATACCCGTGGGCAAATGAGCAATCTGATTACAAGAATAGGAGCGTGGTACAGAGTTGAAGATGCCGCAATCGCCAGCATTGATTTCATCACGAACAATTTGCAATTCGGTTTCAGCTACGACTGGAACGTTACTTCCCTTAGATATAACAACCGGGGAGCCGGTTCCTATGAAATATCTATGGGTTATCGTTTTTATCAGCCACCTGCTCCAAAAGTCAGATACTAATAGTCAGATTACCACCATGAAAGCAAGATATCTATTCGCAATAATTTTTACGATAAGCTTCAGTGCCCTGTCGCAGGAAGCACGATGGGCTGACCTGGTAATCGAGTTCTCTTCTGAATTCGGTAAGCGTCAATATTCAGCCAACCAGGTGCTTGGCAAACCAAATGTACTCCCGAATCTCGGAGCGAGCCCAAATGCATGGGCTCCGAAAAAAAAAGGCAAAAGTGAATTTGTAAAAGTTGGCTTTGTCAATCCGATACAAATACAGCAGGTAGCCATTGCCGAAACGCACAACCCGGGTGGAATTCATAAGATTTTCGCCTATGATACTGAAGGCAACGAGCATTTACTACATGCATTTGAACCTGGTTATATTCCGATCGAAGGCAGATTATTCAGGCTTTTCATAGACAGGACTGATTATAAAGTTGCCGCTTTAAAAATTACAATTGATGGGAAATTATTGACTGG
>CAYZWN010000071.1:0-18409 GCA_964482185.1 uncultured Roseivirgaceae bacterium | reverse complement strand
TTGAAATTCAGAATGTGCCTCAGGGGTCATCTTTTTATGATATCACTGATGAAAATAATGTGGGAGAAGTGGGGTACAATGTTGATGGGGCCGGTATCAATGCTGTAATCCAAAACAGTAATTCAGGCAGAAAATTACTTGTAACCTCCACCAGGATTCCCGTTGCTCGGGTCATGCCGGTAACGATGAGAAGTTTTCCTGCCAATCCGAACTTTATCATTATTACGAATAAATATCTCAGAAAACCGGCCGGAAACTATGCGGATGTCGTGCAGGCGTATGCAGGCTACAGGGCTTCTGCGGCGGGCGGTAATTACGACACCCTGCTTGTAAACACCGACCAGTTGTATGATATGTTCACCTATGGTGAAGTGACGCCATTGGCGATTTACAGGTTTGCGCGATATATGGCATCTACAGCTAATCCGGCATACATATTTATAATCGGCAAGGGTCTGACGCCAAATTATAATTTTCACAGGAAGGACTTTGATTCTCAGATAGTAAAGGATCTCGTGCCAACCGCCGGATATCCCGGCAGTGATATTCTATTCACTGCAGGCCTGAAGGGCGCCACGCATGAGCCGGGCATACCAATTGGCAGAATCGCCTCTGACAATGCTGCGGATGTATTGGCTTATTTTGAAAAAGTAATGGAAATGGAAAGCCTTCAGCACGATGCATTGTGGAGAAAAGAGCTTGTGCATTTGAGCGGCGGTGGCAATGTTTTGGAGCAGAATGTTTTCAAAAGGTATGTCGATAATTTCAAACAAATTGCTGAAGGGCCCCTATTGGGAGGAAGCGTTTCCACAATCAGTAAACAACTCACAGGTACCACTGAATTTGTGAATATTTCTGAACTTGTTAATGCGGGGAAATTGCTTGTGACATTTTTTGGGCATTCGGGTGTGGCTGCAACAGACCTTGACATTGGCCTGGTGAGTGATGATAACTACGGTTATAACAATAAGGGCAAGTATCCTTTTATGCTGGTGAATGGTTGCATCGCGGGTGATATGTACAATACAGGACAAAATGGTTTTGGCGAGGACTGGATTAATACACCTCAGCGGGGTGCAATTGGTTTTATGGCACATTCAGCCAATGGGCTGACAAGCCTTTTAAAAAGGTATTCAGATATTTTTTACGAGGTAGCCTTCGCGGATTCGCTGTTTCTGAACAAAGGAATTGGAGAAATCCATAAAGAGACGGGGAAAAGATATCTGGCCATCAGCGGAGGCGATCGGAATATTGCTCAGGTGCAGCAGATGGCATTGCAGGGAGATCCGGCGCTTTCAATGTTTGGCGCCACCAATCCTGATTATGAAATAAACACGGATCAGGTTTTTTTTAAAAGTGCGGAAGGGCAGGCGGTTAATATTTTTTCTGACTTTAAACTGGGGATGATTATCCGTAATTTTGGGAGGACGGGCAGTGATTCTATCCGGATTGTTGTAACGAGAAGCCTCGAAAACAGTCAGATCATACAGCGCGACACCATCAACATTGCACCGGTTTTTTATATGGATACGGTGTACCTCGATGTGCCTTCTTTGGGCATTGAATCTGCCGGCAACAATACATTTGCTATTCAGATTGATCCGGAAAACAATGTTCATGAACTCAATGAAATGAACAATCAAGCCACCTACGTCATTGCTGTTCTGGCTGATCTGACAAAAAATCTATTCCCTTTCGATTACAGCATTATTAACCAGGCCGAATTCAATCTGGTTGCCCAATCGCTCAATGTGTTATCCGGTGAACGGCCATTTATTTTTGAATTAGATACTTCGGCATCATTTAACAGTGCATTTCGCAAACAAGCCACCATCACCGCCGGGGCATTGGCAAAGTGGCAAGTCAGCTTGTTCGATAATCTTTCTGAGACCGACACGATTACCTTTTACTGGCGAAGTAAATTTGCCGATGTTTCCGATCCCAAACTCGACATCTGGAGCAATTCCTCTTTCACTTACATCCGCAATGGCAGTTCTGGCTGGGCTATGCGGCACCATGATCAGTTTCATGGCAATACCTTAGAAAACCTGGTCCTGAATGATACAAAACGTGCCTGGGAATTTGAGCAATTTGAGACATCGCTCCAGATCAGGACATTTGGGGCATCGCATCCCGATTTTGATTTCAACAATGTGCAACTCATCATCAACACAACCGAATACATTTTTCCGACCCGTTTGTGCACGAATAATTCAATGAATTTTGTCGCCTTTGACAAATCCACCACGATTCCATACCTGGGTTTGGGTAATCCATTTATTCTTGACAGGAAAAGTTGCGGACGCATTCCGCAGATCGTCAACAATATGCTTAACAATGAAATTCAGGTAAATCTCAACATCGAAAAGTATATTGATGCGGTGCGCACAGGAGATTTTGTGCTCGCATTTTCAATTGGCAATGTGACGTATGGCAACTGGCCGGCCACTACCCTTGCCAAACTGGAGGAGATCGGTGTGGATGTTTCGGCAATCCAGAGCCTGACTGCCGGTGAACCGGTCATTATTTTGGGAAGAAAGGGCATGACACCCGGTGAAGCACAAATTATCACAGCAGATATGATGGCTTCCGAACCGGCAAATGAGCAAGAGATATCATTTGAAGAAAAAATTAATGGGACAGCAACTCAGGGTAACCTGGCCAGCCCACCAATTGGTCCGGCTGCACATTGGAGTAGGTTTATTCAACATACCGAGCTGTCCGAACTCCCCCAGGCAGATCAGTATTATTTCAATATTTATGGTATTGATCGCAATAATAAGGAGGTTTTATTATTTGAAAACATCCGTCAGTCTGCAGTAGATCTTAGTACTGTCAGTGCGCTAACTTACCCTTTTCTCCGCATTACAGGTCATATGGAGGATCCGGTATTTCTGACACCGGCGCAATTGAAGAAATGGATGGTAGTTTATGAAGGCCTCCCTGAGGGAATTTTGCTTTATAAGGACGGCCAGGCATATCAAGGTATTCCCAAGGTGGAAGGAGAAGTTCATGAGGCAGTATTTTATTTTGATAACTATTCAGTTTTGGATTTTAAGGACTCCATTTCAGTGGAGTTCAGGATATTTAATGTTGATCAGCGCAAAGCCTACACCGATACGCTCAAAATCAAACCAGTTGTGAGTGGCGAGGTGGTTGAATTCCCGCTCCTGCTTGAGACCATTGGCAAGGCCGGTGTCAACCATTTACGGGTTTTTGCAAACCCATACATTCAGGCGGAGCATGACTACAACAACAATCTGATCGATTTTCAGAATTATTTAAATGTCGATGGCGACAATACAAATCCCATTTTGGAGGTGACAGTAGATGGCGCATTCATCATGAACGGGGATATTGTATCGCCGACACCCATGATTGTCTTGCGGCTGAAGGATGAAAATAAAGTTTTGCTAAAACAGGACACAACGGGGGTGAACCTGTACCTTACCCGCCAGTGCGATGGGTGTGCTCCGCAAAGGGTCAATTTCTCTTCCAACAATGTAGTCTGGACACCTGCGACTGCATCTGAAGATTTCAGTGTGGAATATCACTCCGACATGCTGGAAGACGGCATATATGTGTTGAAAGCCGAGGCTGCGGATGCATCGGGCAACGCGTCCGGCACGGAGCCGTATTCAGTGAGCTTTGAAGTCATCAACGAATCTCAGATCACGAATTTCTATCCATATCCCAATCCGTTTTCTACGCGCACACAATTTGTTTTTACCCTGACCGGAAGCGAAATACCCGATGATATCATTATACAAATCATGACTGTGAGCGGAATAGTAGTCAGAGAAATAACCATGGATGAGATTGGCCCCATTAAAATCGGCAACAACAGGACTGATTATGCCTGGGATGGCCGGGATGAATACGGCGATCAGCTCGCCAATGGAGTTTATTTGTATCAGGTAAAGATTTACAATCAGGGTTTTGAAATGAAGCATCGTGCCACAGCCGGTGACAGGGCATTCAAAAACGGTTTTGGAAAGCTCTACATTCTAAGATGATTATTTTTCCAGCAGGTTAGCCGGCAGGCTGATTTGGTCGGCATAAAATTTAATCCTTTTGTTGTTTCGCTTAAGCGGCAGAATGCGTTCAATGCAATCGTATTTGTGGTTGTAAAATACTTCCACATAAAAATTTGCCAGCAGATACAAATTCACTTTATATCCATAATACCTGATCGCCACCACGAAAGTACCTTCCCGGTAAAGCGTTTGAATCATGGTATCCAGATCCAGATTAAAGAAGTCATGCTGGTTAATCAAGAATTAATGTGTTTTATCAATATTGAAAATCAACTACTTTTCTTTCCTCCACTACCTTTGTGATGAATGAGACTGCATCCTGGTGGGTGGGGTGACGCATGTAAGCTTCGAGCCCCTCTGTGTCTTTATGTGTGGTGATCAACACCATGTCAAAGGCTGCATCTGAGGGATTCACATTTTCGCCTACCTCAATAGATTCGATTTGGGGAATAAATTGTTTCAGCCCCAACAGCTTTTCTTTTATTAATTTTTTGTTTGCCAGCTTATCATTTCCCTCCGCCTTCTCGCTGAGTTTCCACATTACTATATGCTTTATCATATCGTGATTTAGGTTTAGATTACAGTTGCTAATAAATAATTACTTTCAGATAAATGAAAGATAAAAGGACATGAATAAAAAAAATAAATTATTTTTGACTGTTCCAGTAATACAGAACAACATAAGATGAACATAAGCAAGGCTATAACACTTATCTTTTTTTTTCTTTCCATTTCGATAAGCCAGGCCCAGTTTCTCATTCCCGGCTATGGGATTTCTGATGTAAAACTCGGCGCTGACCGGGATGAGATTGAATGGGAACTGGGTTTTAAAGGCAAAAAGGTGGCATCCTCAGATGCGCCGGCTGATATCGCAAAGATTGCCGGATTAGCCGAAGTTGATTTTGACTTTCTTGCAATTTTCAATCATTTGATGTGGCTGCCCGTGACTGAGCTGCTATTCAGGGATGGCAAAGTCTGCATGATAAGGTTAAGTAGTATTCCCGCCTATAACCAGATGCTTTGCGCGGACATTGGTACTGAAGAAGGGCTGAATTTTTGGGATACTTCGGAACAGTTTAAATCCATCTACAAATCATCTCAAATCTATACCAATGGTTCAAAAACTGTGATACTCGATAAAACGAAGGGCCTTGGAGTAGAACTTCATGAAAATGAGGTAAGAACAATGTTTATTTTTCAATCCCAAATTGAGTAAAAAGTAATTTCTTTGATATATTTACCGTCTTAAAGAATTTTGCTTAAATAGCGTAATTATTTCTAATATCGAAAATATAAAGGATATGAATTCAAAGAATCACTACCAGCTAAGCAGTAAATTATTAATAGCTGTTTTTACTGTTTTGGTATTTGCATGCGGTGAAAAGAAAAAGGATGCCGATAAATCCGGTGAATTTGATAAAGCTCAAAGTCAACTTAAAGAGAATGTAGAAAGGACGCTTTCTGATATTCCTTCTCCCTCGGAAATTCCGTACATCATTCAGGGTACCGGTGCAGATTTTAATCCGAATATCATAAACAGCTTTACTAATTATGAGCGCTACACAATTTCTGCAAAGAAAGCCGCTTTCAACCTTGGTGTGTATTCGACTGATATAGGATATCTGAGCAGTTATGGTAAAACACAGGAGGCACTCAATTATATGGATGTTTGCCTGAAACTTACCGAAGTAGTTGGCGCCAAGGATGCGATTGACTTTAACGTGCTGGAACGCTTCGAAAAAAACCTTTCCAATCCGGACAGCCTGGCAAAAATCATCGACCAGGTGATCGACAACAGCGACAAGTATTTGCAAAACAATGAACGCACAAACATTGCAGCGCTGATCATTGGAGGTACTTTTATTGAGGCCTTATATATCTCAACCCAGATTATTGACACCTATCCAAAAGACATGCTTCCCACTGACATGAGATTGCAGGTACTGTCTCCGCTTGTTCAGATGCTCGTAAAGCAGAAAGATGCGCTCAAAGACGTCATTGCATTGCTTGAAAGTGTCAACGATAAGGAAGATTGGGAGATAGCCACAATCAACAGCCTCACCGAGTTGCATGAAAATTATGCGCGTTTTGACCCGATGGGCAAAATCCAGGATGGCAGAGGTAATGAAGTGTTAAACGATGAAGTATTATCAAGACTGACTCTCCAGGTTGATTCGATCAGAACAAATGTAGTTTATTAAAAATAACACATACCGATCACAAAGAAGTATTGAGGAGTCATCTTCAATACTTTTTTTATTTTTGACGGGTGAAATAATCAGGCAGCATGAGTGAACAGTTATTAGAAGCAGTGATCCTCTTATTTTCCATGCTGGCACGGCTTGACACCGTGGGTGAGGAGGAGCGGTCAAAAATGCTGAATCTGCTTCAGGCCAGGCTGAATAAAGAGGTTGTTGGCAAATTCATGAAAATGTTTGATGATTTGTGCCGGCATGAACTCGCTTCGGGCTCCGGTGCACTGGAGGAGATTCGCAGCGTAGCCGGAAGGATCAACGGTGAAATGACACAGCAGCAGAAAATAGTGCTAATCACCGAACTTACCCAGTTGATTTATGCTGATAACATTCTTTCAGGAGACGAAGAAAAAGCATTCCACATTATTGGCGAGGAGCTGAAGTTAGACGAAGAGGAACTCAGGTCGATAAAAGCCTTTATTACAGCTGATCAGATTGACGATTTTAATTCCGTAAATGTCCTGATAATCAGCAGCGACGCTCCGGAAATTCCGGATAAGTGCCATCATATACAGGCTGAAGGCATCAGTGGATTTATCGCGATTCTCAGCTTAAAATCCATAAGGCCGTTTTTCCTTCGGTATCTGGGTAATTCGGGCATTTTCCTGAATCAAATACCTGTGAAGGGCGATATGGTTGAGGTCGTTCCGACGGGTAGTGTGCTGAGGAGCAACCGCTTCAAAGCTATTTATTACAGTGATATCTTAACTTACTTTAAAGAGGATCATGCAGGTTTTCCGGTCACTTTCAAAGCTGAGCATATTTATTATAAGTTCAGAAATGGGGAACTGGGGCTTCGTGACATCACCATCAGGGAACAAAACGGCAATATGATCGGGGTGATGGGTGCTAGCGGTTCGGGTAAATCAACTTTACTGAATGTACTCAATGGCAATGAAAAGCCGCTATCCGGCCAGATTCTGATTAATGATATTGATATCAACGCGAAACGGCACAAAATCCAGGGAGTAATCGGCTACGTGCCTCAGGACGATCTGCTTATAGAGGATCTGACAGTTTACCAAAATCTGTACTATGCAGGCAGGCTTTGTTTCGGGAGGTATTCAGGAACTGAAATCGATGAACTCGTCAATAAAACTTTAATCAGTCTGGGACTGCAGGATATCAAAAATTTCAGGGTCGGTGATGTATTGAATAAGACCATTTCAGGCGGCCAACGCAAGCGCCTCAACATCGGGCTCGAACTGCTGCGTGAGCCAATGGTGATGTATGTTGATGAGCCTACGAGCGGCCTTTCTTCGCGTGATTCAGAAAATATCATGGACTTGCTCAAAGAACTTACCCTGAGAGGCAAGCTGATTTTTGTGGTCATTCACCAGCCTTCCTCAGATATTTTTAAAATGTTCGACCGATTATTGATTCTGGATGTCGGCGGATATCCGATCTACTATGGCAATCCTGTAGAGGCCCTGGCGTATTTTCGCGAGGCCAGCAGGCTTATTGATAAGCAAACAGGCGCCTGCTCCGAGTGTGGCAATTTAAATGCGGAGCAAATTTTTAATATTATTGAAACCCGGGTGGTGGATGAATACGGTCGCCATACCGAACAAAGAAAAATTACTCCGGAGACCTGGCATGACATCTATAAACAAAAAATTGCTTATCAGCCCATAGAAAATGCGGAGCAAGCTCTCCAGTCAGTGCTGGATATACCAGATAAATTTAGACAATTTCTCATTTTTGCAGCGAGGGATTTTCGTTCAAAAATGGCAAATAAGCAGTATATAGTAATTAATATGCTGGAGGCGCCATTGCTTGCCATCATTCTTGCCGTGCTTGTCAGGTTCCATTCCGGGGGGGGGGGGCTGCTTTCAAAGTATGTGTATTATGAAAATATGAATATACCCGCCTACATTTTTATGGCGGTCATTGTTGCACTGTTTATGGGCCTTACCGTTAGCGCGGAGGAGATCATCAAAGATCGAAAAATTCTCAAAAGGGAATCGTTTCTACACCTATCGAAGAGCAGCTATCTCAGTTCAAAATTCATACTTCTATTTGGCCTTTCGGCGATTCAAACGGCCACTTTTGTACTGGTAGGTAATGCTATTCTTGAAATAAAGGATATGTATTTTTCGTATTGGGCAATCCTCTTCTCTGCCTCTTGCTTTGCCAATGTTTTAGGACTCAATATTTCTGCTTCGTTTAATTCAGCCATTACCATCTATATCATCATTCCATTGCTGCTTATTCCCCAGATTTTGCTTAGTGGCGTTGTCGTGCAATTCGACCAGCTCAATCCTGTCTTCAGCTCGAAGGCGCGCGTTCCACTTATTGGTGATCTCATGATTTCGCGGTGGGCTTATGAGGCCACTATGGTGAATCAGTTTAAGAATAATAAGTATGAAAAGATTTTCTACGATGTGGATAAAGAAATAGCGCTGGCAGATTATCACACCGTATATTATATACCACGGCTTGAGTCGATGCTTGATTTTGTTTTTATAAATAAGCAAACCGCCGATAAGAAAATCCAACGCAATATCGACCGTCAGTTTACCATTTTAAATAATGAGCTTTCATTACAAATGGATCAATTTGGCAAGGATCATTTTCCGGAATTTAATCGTTTTGCAACTGAATCACTTGATTCAACAGTTTACCAGGGTGCCCGGGAATTTTTAAGTGGCCTCAAAAAGGTTTACGCAAACAGAAACAGAAATGCCGTCAAAGAAAAGGAAAGCATCATTAAAACGATGACCTCTTCACCAAAAAGAGCGGAGGCTTACAATAGATTGAAATACCAGTTTACGAATGAAAAAATCAACTCACTGGTTTTTGATGACCGGGAAAAAACGCGCGTGCTTGAATATAAAGGAAGGCTGATTCAGCAGATTTATCCTGTTTTTGCCGATCCTGATCCAAAGCATTTCCTGGATTTTACCACGATTTTTTATATGCCCAAAAAGCACTTTGCCGGATACTATTTCGAAACGCTGCATTTTAATATTGCCATGATGTGGATGATGACCGCGATTCTGATTGTTGCACTTTATTTTGACGTGCTGCGCAAAATCCTTACGTTTCGGGTTCGTGACGATTCAAAATTAGATTGATCCATGTTTTTTGTAATTTCTAAGTTGCTCGGATACTTCATTAAGCCATTCAACCTGATTCTATTGTTTCTGGTTCTATCAGTTTTTATCAAAAACGTAAAATGGAAAGTGCGATTGAGATGGCTATCATTGGGATTTTTTGTATTTTTTTCAAACGGCATCATTTTTAATGAGATTTTGTTGCTTTGGCAAAAACCCGCTATTCCGATTGGCGCACTCAAGGACGATTACGACATTGCTGTGGTATTGGGAGGGACGACAGATGTGGATCGCGAACCGAAAGACCGGCTATTTTTTCACAAGGGAGCTGACAGGGTGACGCATGCGGTGAATTTGTACCATGAAGGGAAGGTGCAAAAGGTTTTGTTCACCGGCGGAAATGCCCGCCTTTTTGAAGACCCAAATCGCGACAATTCGCCGATTTTTAATTTTTATGTGATGTGTGGCGTACGCCCGGAAGATATCATTATTGAGAGCGCATCCAGGAATACACGTGAGAATGCAATATTTGTCAAGCAATTATTGGAGGAGCAAGGCACAAGCGGCAAGGTCATACTCGTTACGTCCGGGTTTCATATGCGCAGGGCAGAAGGTTGCTTTAGAAAAGCAGGTATTGAAGTTACCGGTTTCCCCACTGATTTTTACAGTACCCTGCCGAAAGACCGGATAGGTTTTGATGGATTTATTCCCTCACCGGCTGTGCTCAACAACTGGAATTTTCTCATAAAGGAATGGATTGGATATATAACATACCGCCTGGCGGGATATATTTAGTGACTGCCTGTAAGCTTCACGCCATCAATTTCAAAGTCCTAAAATCAAATTCCAAAAAACAAATAGATTCCAAAAGTCAATCTTGAATATCCAAAGCCTGTTTTTTGAAATTTGGGTCCTTGGGATTTATTTTTTTTGATTTTTGCGATTTGGATATTCAAATTTTACCATTGAAAAACCGGGTTTTATAGTCAGCATTCAAATAGTCACTGGAATCATATTTGCCTGCACCCAATGTAATTATTAAAACAGTAAAACTACTGAATAGACAAAACGTATAAATAAGTAAAATTACTTTTTATAAAAGGTAAAAATACCTATATTTAAGCATGAAAAAGATCAATCCAAATACAGAGCAGACCGTCATTGCTTCAGAGCCTGATGTGTTGTATGCCGTCAGGCAAAATAAAGTTAATGCCACCCAGATCGAAAAGCTGAAGGAATTATCCGGGCTTAAAGATGAGTCACTGGCTTTATCACTTAATCTGAACATCAAAACTTTCAGATCTTATAAAAGCAAGACCGCTGTTCTGAAGCCATACTTGCAGGAGCACATCCTGACGCTGTTGCAACTATTTATTCATGGCACAAATTTCTTTGGTTCCACCGATAAATTTCATGATTGGCTAACGCGCAAGAATTACTACTTTGACAACGATATGCCGCTGAATTTTCTAAATACCATCAGTGGTATCAGATATGCTGATGACCGCATTACATCCATGGAATATGGCGATACTGTATGATCGTTTACAGGATTTCACATGAGCGATATGCTCAGAAACTCAATAGTTCAGGCGCAGCCAACAGGTGGAACCGGGCGTTTCAGTATGTCATTTATTGCTCTGAGAGCATTTCGCTGTGTGCGCTGGAATTGTTGGCTCATACCGGGGGCATTAAGCCGGCAGGAGTTTTTAAGGTATTGGAAATCGAGATCAGCGAATCATCATCAATAGATGCAATATCAACAGATCAGTTGCCGGAAGACTGGCACATGCTTTCGTCCTACGGATATACACAGTCGATTGGTGCAAACTGGTACGACGATAAACCATCGCTTTGCCTGAAGGTGCCATCGGCCATTATCCAGTCTGAGTTTAACATCATCATCAATTCTCGTCACCCTGAATTTGATGAGCAGGTAAAACTAATCGGGACAAAGGAATTTTTCTGGGATAGCCGTTTTCCGGATAACTAATAAAATGCACATACAGGGCAAAATGATTGGTCGCTGCAACAATTCTTTCCGCAGAATACCGGAAATCTATGACAGCAGCCATACACTCTATTGATCGATGTAGCCCCAATACCGGAGTTTATTATAAATTTCAAGGCAAATCCAGGCGTCTGTTGCTGCATAGCGGATCTGAGGTTCTGTTAAAACATGATTTTCCCAGTTGCTTACCTGCTGGTTTTTTGATAGGCGGCCGTTGAGAATGAGCGCCGTGAGATTGCGGGCCCCGATATTTTCAATACCCAGATCAGGGGCTATGAGGTTGAGATCTGCAAAGCCTTCAGGGTGGAATCGACGTCTCTTTTTTAAGGCCTTGAGGTCATCATCAATGGCCACGCCCACTTTGGTGATCTTGCCATTGCTGAGGAAATTTCTCAGGACATTGGTAATGCCTGCATCGTGAATACGCAACAGGAACACTTTTTCCGGTACGGCAATCTGTATGAGCGCCACGTGATTGAACGCACCTTTTCGGAATGTTGGTTTTGTTTCGGTATCAAATCCGACAATGCTATGTTCCTCGATTTCAAAGACTGCTTTATCAATTTGCTTTTCAGAGGAGGCAATTACGATCTTGCCTTCATAGCGGTACAAAGGCAGGTCATTGATCTGATCTTTTGAAATATGTTTCTCAAATATCATCGTCGTCTTCATAATCTTCGGGAATGCTATCCAGTCTGGCGATTTTGATTCCTGCATAGGCAAAAAATACCGTCATAAAAGGACTTATTATATTAAAAAAGCAATAAGGGAAATATGCAAAAGTTGATACGCCCAGCACATTTGATTGTGCTGCACCACATGTATTCCAGGGAATAAGTACTGAAGTTACAGTAGCCGAATCTTCCAGGGTGCGGCTAAGGTTTTCAGGCGCCAGTCCTCTTTCTTTGTAGATCTTCTCAAACATTTTGCCGGGTACTACAATGGCAAGATATTGATCCGACGCGGTGATATTAAAAAACACGCATGATGCTGCTGTGGAAGTAATCAGAGAACCCGTAGAGTTTACCATCCCAATAATTACTCCGGTGATGCGCTTAAGCATTCCGCTTGCATCCATTATCCCTCCAAATACCATGGCGCTAAGTATTAGCCAGATGGTGCCGAGCATGCCCGCCATCCCTCCGGTAGAAAGCAACTCATCTACCACGGTATTGCCGGTTACAACATGCACATTTGTATAAAGTGTTTTCATCGCGGCGATGTAGGTAGATTTCCAGGTTTCTTCATTGATGCCGGATATTTCATGAAAAATATATGGTTGAAAAATGACTGCAAACAAAATACCGAGCAGACTGCCTGCAAAAAGAGCCGGGATAGCAGGAACTTTTCTCACAATCATTAATATTAAAATCGCCGGAACTATAAAAAGCCATGGATTAATATCGAATTTTTCTGACAAGGCCTGAAGAATTGGGTCGATGTCATGGATCTGATGGGATGAACTGTAAAAGAAGCCTATAATCAGGAAAATTATAAGAGCGATAACCAGTGAAGGAATGGTGGTAAGCATCATGTACCGGATGTGTGTAAAAAGGTCTGTTCCGGCCATGGCGGGTGCCAGATTTGTTGTGTCTGACAAGGGAGACACCTTGTCACCAAAATATGCCCCGGAAATAATCGCGCCCGCAATGATGCCTTCGCCCATTCCCAATGCTTTACCAATTCCAATTAATGCCAGTCCAACAGTTGCAATAGTGGTCCATGAACTGCCGGTTGCCATGCTCACGAGCGCACAAATAATACAGGATGCAAATAACAGAATTGTTGGATTTAATATTTTTAATCCATAAAAAATCATAGCCGGCACGATACCACTTACCATCCAGGAGCCCGCTAACGCACCGATCATGAGCAAAATTAATATGGACGACATGGCAGAATTGATGCTGTGCAAAATACCTCTTTGAAGTGTTTTCCAGCTTACCCCTATTCGCATGGCTACCACACCGGCTACAGCCGCAGAGAGCAAAAGCACCATCTGATTGGATCCATCAAGGGCAGCATCACCAAAAACTGTAACATTGATGCTCAGTAAAACAATCAGAAAAGTGATCGGGATCAACGCTTCAGCCAGGGTGGGTACTCTTGTGTTTTCTGCCATAAAAATTCATTGCGGAGCTAAAATGAGCGGCTAAGATAATAAAATACAATTAAAATGCTTGAGGAACCTGAAGGTTGGGCATTTGGGTGGATAGTATCAGTTTTATGAATTTTTACTGGTGTCATATCAACCTTCAAATGACATTGGTTATCTCGCTAAGGCGCAAGGGTACAAAATTGATGAGTTTTGTCCCGGGTTTGTCCCATGACGAACCATCGTTGACAACCCGCATTTTAAAGCAGTGAACTATAAGCAGTGCACATGGCAGGTATTGCTTTCAATTTATTCAGCTCATGTGTATAATTGCTGACTAAATATCTGGCCCGATACTGCCGGTTTCCGGTGCATTAGATTGAATCCCGAAAGTTGATCTTAATGGATTTAATTGAACATAGTTTTGTCGATATTTACATTTTAAACTTCCGTTCCAATGAATATTTCTAATCTGGTAAAAAAGGCAAAAACTTCATCATTTTACCTTAAGTTGCTCAACTTCGGTCTCAGCCGCATGGTTCCCTTTAATAAGCCGCATGGTTTCAAAATTATTGAGATCGGCGACCATCACTTAAAAGCGACGATACCATACAAAAAGGCAAACTTTAACCATATAAAAGGCATTCACGCCTGCGCACTTGCCACGCTATCAGAATTTGTCACAGGCTTTCTTTTACTTACCAAACTTAACCCGTCCAGCTACAGGCTGATTATGCAAAAGCTTATGATGGAATACCATTACCAGGCCAGAATGGATGCCTATGCCTATTTTTCGATCGATGACGAATGGATACAGAGCGCCATTCTGAACCCGCTAAACAGCGAGGACAAGGTGTCTGTTGATTGTGTAGTAAAAGTCATGGATTGCGACGGCAATCACCTCTCTACAGGCACGATAAGCTGGCAAATAAAAAAATGGGATAAAGTGAAAACTAAAGTGTAAAGTATATTTCTCCACATGGCCTGTTTTAAAATGGCCATAATCCCACAGCCCTGAACCGGCGGATGGTCGATAAAAATCATCAAAACACCATGGCGCGATCACGCATACCGCCGGAGTACGCTTTCTACGCCACTGAGGTATGATGTTCCGAAAAGGTTTACGTGCACCATATGCGGATAGATGTTGTAAATATCCACCCTTTCTTCAAAGCCCGGATCGAAGGGGTAAGCCTCCTGGTAACCTTTATAAAAATCCCGGTCAAAGCCACCAAACATCCTGGTGAATGCAATTTCAATTTCCCGGTGGCCGTAATATACGGCTGGGTCAATGACACACGCACTGCCTTCAGATGAAACCATTGCATTGCCGCTCCACAAGTCACCGTGAAGCAAGGCGGGCCTGTCAACCGGGAGCAAATCCGGTAATTGCCTGTAAAAATTGCGATATCGGTTGACGAATGCGCTGTCGACCAACCTGTTTTGTACTGCCAGTTTCAACTGAAATTCCAATCTGTTTTCAATAAAGAAATCGATCCAGGAAGACTTAAATTTATTTGGTTGAGGTAGTTTACCAATGTAATTATCATGATCAAGGCCATAGCTTTCTGATGTGTTGCTTTTATGCATTTCAGCCAGGTTGTGGCCAAACTCTCGCCAATAGCTGGATGCGGGTGAAGCACTATTGATATACTCAAGCAGGAGATAGTATTTGCCTTCAAGGGATCCATAACCAAGCAACTTCGGGATTTTAAGGTTGCCGGCTTGCTGAAGCAACCGAAGGCCTTTCGCTTCCTTTTCGAACATGTCGTCCGGGATATTGCTTTGCCATTTCAGAAAAAAGTCACCTTCTGAAGTTTCTAGTTTCAATGCGTTATTGATGCAGCCGCCCGATTTGAATCGTGTACCGTTTAGGACTGCCTTTTTATGCAGGACAAGCTCTAAAATTTTTTCGAAAAAGTGGTTTCCGGACATCCCTCTTAGCTTTTTACTTCATATCATGCTATTATTTCTGCCAGCAAATTTTTACAGCTTCGATTCAGCATTTCGTAAACCCTGTCAAAGCCGTCTGTTCCGCCGTAATATGGATCAGGCACATCCTGACCTTTGCCTTTATCATCAAAATCGCGCATCAGGTAGAGTTTTGCGGCTCCATCCCCTGCTCCTTGCCGGATGCGCTCCAGGTCTGCGTAGTTGCTTTTGTCCATGGCGATGATGTAATCAAACTCATCGAAATCCTGTGAAACCGCCTTTCTCCCGTAACTATTGAGCCGGATGCCATTTTTCAATGCCACATCCACCGACCTTGGATCAGGCGGTTGGCCAATGTGCCAGCCTGAAGTGCCGGCAGAATCAACCAGGATTCTATTATCAAGTCCGGCATCCACGACTTGTTGTAAAAAAATACCCTCTGCCAATGGAGAGCGACAAATATTCCCAAGACAAACAAATAATACTTTTACCATAATTCAATAAAATATAAATATTCCAATAAAAAACTTCAATATATGAATATAATGCGCTTTTATATAAAAAAAGTTATAACCGGTGGTTACTAAATATCATACAATAGTATAAAAAATTACATAACACAAATTTATTCATACACCTGTTTAACATTAGGTAAAAGCTCCTTGCGGGGCTTTTACTTTTTTCAGCGGTTACACATTCCGATATATGGGCAATAGGTACACTTGTTCTGATCGTCAGTTTGCGAAAATGCCAGGTTCCGGTCAAATATTTCTTCCAGTAATTGTCTTAATTCATAAGAAAAATCATCCAGATAGGTGCGAATATCGGAGACTTCAATTTTTCCTGACTGTATGAGCGGAGAAAAATTATTGCGGAACAGGTCGCGCATATTAAACAGTGCCGCTTGTACCGGCAAAGTTGTGTCTGCTTCGGGTGCCCGGAGGTAGAGCAATCCATATATAAACGTCTGAAGCACGGCCTTATTCCGGCCTTTGTTTTCCCGGTCAAACAAAGATGCAATATCTGCAAAGGCTTTCTCGTCTTTCCCGGTTTTGTAGTCCACAATTCTTATCCGGCCATCTTTTTTCTCAATCCTGTCAATAATGCCTTTTATTCCAACCTGAATTTTTTCTCCTTCCACGGAGATTTCTGTATTCAGTCGATAACCTTTTCTTTCATCGGCTTCCACACCAAGCAGTTCAAAAGGCGCACGGATTTCATCAAAATCCAGGATTTTTAAGACCATTTTTTTTATGATCGCGCTTGCTAACACATTTTGACCTTCAAACAGGAATTCTTTTTCTTCAGCGCCAAACTGCCGTGCAAAAGTCATTTTTATGGCATCGTCCACCCGAAGTCTGATGCCGGCTATGGTATCCCCGGTAACCGTCCTTTTGCCTTCTGTGTCAAAGGGCAGATATAGCTGCTCCATCACCTGGTGCAAAATATTGCCAAACACCATGGCATCCACCTCTTCCGCCATATCTTCCTGCTCGTACAACTCCATCACGTATCTGAAGTAGAATTTTAGACTGCAATCCAGATAGGTGTTGATGGCAGTGGGGGCAAACCTTTTACTAAAATGCGCTTTGGATGTAAACCTGTACAGCCGCTCCATGATTTCCCCATTTTTATGTACCGTGATCACATTCGGGTCTTCAACGAGCACCTCCGTGGCCACGGTGCGATAGGTAATGTTGAAGGCAGACTCATGCTCAAGCTGTCTGACAAACCGGCTGACTTCCCCTGACTTCCCCGTGCCTTCCGTGGAATTATAAATCAAACTGATATTTTTTGCCCGCTGTACCAGCCTATAAAAAATATAGGCGAACATGGCATCCTGATGATCAGTGACCGGCAGGCCAAAAACCTTCCTGATGCTGTGGGGCACAAAGGAAGTATTTTTCGGGGCCGGCGGAATCTGCCCTTCGTTCATGGACAGGACAATAATATGATCAAAATCCAGATTTCTTGTTTCGAGTATGCCCATAACCTGCAAACCGAGCAGGGGTTCACCCTCAAAGGGAAGCCGCTCATTTTGCGCCAGTTGCCTGAATACTTTTTGTATTGCTGTCAGGGACATCTGCAATTGGTTTCTTTGCAAAAATTCCTTTAACCGGTTTAGCATCCGGTAAAACCGGAAAGCAAACTCCTTTTCCATCGTATCATCACTGTGCCCGGCTATAAACCTGATAATATCATTCAGATATTCAGGCATGCCTGACTCAGGCGATTTGAAAATAAGAGCAAGTAAAACATGCCCGGAATCCAGTCTTTTCCTGGAAATCCACAACATGTTTTGTTGCTGAATGTCCTGTATAATTTTCCGTATTTCTTCATCCTGATGGCGCACCAAAACGGGATGTTTCAATATAGAAAGGACACTTCTGTAATGAAATGTGCCTTTCCCCTCTGACTTTGCATGCAGGTTGATGGCCGCATCGAGGAGTCCGTAGAGGGTGGAGGAAGACAGTGGATAACCCATGGTGATGTTGAGCTTTTCCACCTTGTCAGGAATGGCATGTAAGAGCGGAAACAGCAATGTATTGTTTGGTAGAATCACGGCTGCGCGTTCATCAATGGGGCTGTCCAACGCTTGTAAAATAGCGGATGCTTCCTGGGCCTGCCCCACCTCAGAGGCCACACTGATCACCTCGATGTGCTTATCCGGATTTTTAAAAGCATTGCCATACGATGGCTTAAAAGTATGGCTCAAAGCCGTATTGGCGGATTTCATTTCCCTCAGGTATTTGCCGGCCTCCTGTTTGGGATCATCCAGGTAATAATCGTCTGCATCCCAGAACACTTCCCCCCTCCCTTCACTTATAAACCAGTTAATGATGGCTTCCTCGCTTTTTGACAGCGCGTTGAATCCGGCGAATATCACTGTTCCTTCCGGAGGATTCATGGCTCCCTGCTGTAAATCTTCGCAGACCTTCCGGTAAATCATGCCGTCGTAAGCAAGATTTTTCCCTGCGAGCTTCGATTTGAATTGCGTATAAGTTTGAAACATATTGTTCCAG
>CAYZWN010000070.1:0-19997 GCA_964482185.1 uncultured Roseivirgaceae bacterium | reverse complement strand
CCCTTACGCATTATGCTGAGTTCTCAAAACATTTCAACATTAAAACCACGGCTTATCGTACTGAATTTTCGAGAAACTGGTATAAGCTTGATGTAGTTAAGGATATCACAGGAACAAGATCTGGCATCGCAGCTATTCTGGAAAATCCGGAAAACTATAATGATGCCTATTCGATACTTACCGGAGTAAGCAGTGTCAATGAGGATGCGCTCGAAGTAAAGGCCAACAACCGCTCGTATTATGTTCGTGGAATCCAGACGATTCTCGGATTCCATTTCAGATCTGACAGGGTGCAACACAATATTGATCTGGGCTTCCGCTTTCATGAAGATCAGATGGACAGGTTTCAGTGGGTTGATAAATATGCCATGGACAATGGCATAATGAAACTGACAACCGCAGGCGTACCGGGAACGGAAAGCAATCGCATTGAGCATGCAGGCGCCTTCGCCACATACCTGCAATACAGAATTCAGCTCGGAAAATTCACTGCCATCCCGGGAATCAGGTATGAGTCCATGGAATTTACCCGACAGGATTACGGGAGAAATGATCCTGACAGAACCGGAGCCGATCTGAAAGAAAGAAGCAATAAGGTGGATGATATAATCCCCGGTATCGGACTGGAATACACGTTTAATGATAAGGTAAGCACATTTCTGGGTGTTCATAAAGGTTTTGCGCCTCCGGGATCTGTTGAAGGAACCGAACCTGAGCAGAGCATTAATTACGAGTTGGGGGTGCGCTATAACCGAAACGCGCTCAGCGGTCAGGCTATTTTATTTTACAATGATTACAGCAACCTGCTTGGCGCAGATTTCGCCTCATCCGGCGGTGGAGGAACAGGAGATTTATTCAATGCCGGCGCTGCGAGGGCTCAAGGCCTCGAGTTCCAGTTGACTTATGATTTCCTTTCCGGGAATAACCTCAAATACATGTTACCGGTTGGCATAACCTATACCTATACCGATGCGCGTTTTATGACCGATTTT
Organism: uncultured Roseivirgaceae bacterium; assembly: GCA_964482185.1. Taxonomy (GTDB): domain Bacteria; phylum Bacteroidota; class Bacteroidia; order Cytophagales; family Cyclobacteriaceae; genus JAAUQL01. The sequence continues at coordinate 19,005 of CAYZWN010000070.1, read as the reverse complement.
GAAGGAACTTTTGCAGATTTTACACAGGTAAAAAAGGGTGATCAATATCCATATCTTGCGCCAAATCAGTTGGCTTTAGTGCTCGGTTTGGAACATCACTTGTTTGGTATCAACCTGAGCGGAAAGTATATGGATGCCATGCGAACCAGGCCGGGTCAGGGCGATATCCCTCAAAACGAAAAGGCGGATGCCTATTTTGTCATAGATATCAGCGCAAACTACAAGGTGCATCGAAATATATCGCTCTTTGCCAGCGCAACCAACATCACCGACCAGGTGTATGTGGTAGCACGCCGCCCGGCAGGATTGCGTCCGGGTATGCCGAGGGCATTTAATATTGGGATTAACGCTAACTTCTGAGTCGGGCAATAAATGTAATGTCCATATTAAGATAATTTTTCAGAAAGCGCATGCCATACTACATGGAGAGCGCATGCGCTGAACTGTCATGTTTCCTGAGAAAATTCTCAAGGGCACGCATGTATTGATCATGGCTCCGGGCATCCTGGTATAATTGGACATGCCCGGGGCCGTCAAAATATTCAATTGTCAGATTAGTAAAGTGTCCTGTTTGTTCCAGTTCTTTCAGCAGGCACGACTTTGGGGTGGTGCGGTCATCATTGCTTTGAAGAATGAGGAGCGGAATGTGTGGTGGGAAAAGGATGCTCATTCGCATGGATTCACCAAATCCATGAATCTCATCGCTGAAGTAGTCGAAAGTTGGATCGAAAAGAAAAGACAGCAACGGTACCGCCTCAGCCTGGGTTTTCAGGTTTTCTTTCACATTTACCAGGGGACTGTCGAAGATAACGCTTTCTACCGTGATCTGGTTTTCCGCTATTATTGATGACAGGTCATCCCGCCCCAGCGTATTGCAAATGGCCATGGCGCCCATAGAAAAGCCATAGAGAAAGAATGCATCCTGCCCAAATTGTCGCTTGAGAAAAAGCAGGGAGGCTGCCAGATCTTCACCGAATTTATATCCCATATAAGTTTTAGATGCCGCAGAGCGACCGGAGTTTCGGAGATCAGGGATGAATATGTTGTAAGCCTGGTCCAGATCAAATGAATCTACAGCAGCGAGATACTTCATGGTTTTCAGCCTGTTTGAAGTGCGGCCGTGAATGAACACGAGCGTTTTCGGTGATGGATTCTTTGCAGGAATATACCAGCCGCTCAGTGCTGTGTTGTCGAGCGATTTATATTGAATCTCATGGAATTCAAAGCCGTAGTCGGCCGGGTCATCAAATCCGTTTATACCGTAATTCTCCCTGAGATCCGGACTATTCAATACTTTTTCAAAGGTATATGGCTCATAATCGGTAATCATTTTCAGGCCCAGAACAGGAATAGAAAAGTAGGTTGCCATCCCGATGATCGGGAAAATTATCAGGGTAATAAAAAAACTCTTTTTAAGCATTGAAAGTATCATTTATTGATGGGAAATCGTGAAGATAAACTCCTCGAAATTGTCCGAAATATATGCATACGAACGAGGAACTGCATGGTTATAGTATTAAATTTATATCAACACACCTAAAATTCTGAATAGTCATGACTGATATCGAAATTGCACACAAAATAGCTCCGAAGCGCATTAGCAAGATTGCAGAACGGATAGGAATCCGGGAGGAAGTGCTGGAATTATATGGAAAGTACAAGGCAAAAATCCCACTTTCTGAGATTGACCATGAAAAGGTAAAAGCTTCAAGCCTCATTTTGGTTACAGCCATTACGCCAACACCTGCCGGCGAGGGCAAAACCACGGTTTCGATCGGATTGAATGACGGGTTGAATAAAATTGGCAAAAAATCCATAGCTGTCTTACGCGAACCATCACTTGGGCCGGTATTCGGCATAAAAGGCGGCGCGGCAGGAGGGGGGTGGTCACAGGTCATTCCCATGGAAGATATCAACCTGCATTTCACAGGAGATTTTGCTGCAATCGAAAAAGCCAATAATCTGTTGTCAGCCCTCATCGACAACAACATTCAGAGCAGAACCAGGGATTTAAGGATCGACCAGCGAACCATGCTGTGGAAGCGGGCCATGGATATGAATGACCGGTCGCTACGGCAGATGGTGGTGGCGCTCGGTGGCAAATCAGGCGGTATGCCGCACGAAACAGGCTTTAACATTACCGCAGCATCTGAGGTTATGGCCATCTTGTGCCTGAGCAATGATCTGAAGGAGCTTAAAACCAAGCTCGGTAATATTTACATTGGGAATACCCTGGAAAACCAACCCGTTTTCGCCAGGGATCTGAATGCCCAGGGTGCCATGGCCGCATTGCTGAAGGATGCCATAAAACCGAACCTTGTACAAACCCTGGAGGGAAATCCGGCCATTTTGCACGGCGGGCCTTTTGCCAATATTGCCCAGGGCACCAACTCCATCATCGGCACCAAAATGGGTATGTCGCATGCTGATTTCGTGGTAACAGAAGCCGGTTTTGGCGCCGACCTTGGGGCGGAGAAGTTTTTTAATATCAAATGCCGCCATGCGGGCATATCGCCCAAAGCTGTGGTGCTGGTTGCTACGATTCGCGCGCTGAAGTATCACGGTGGCAAGCCGCTTAAAGATATACACGAAGAAGATGTAGAAGCTTTGATGCGCGGCTTGCCCAATTTGCGCAAGCATGTGGACACAATCAGAAGTTTTGGATTGCCGGTCGTGATTTGCCTCAATCATTTCAGTAAAGATACAAAGGCAGAAGTGGATGCTTTGCGCAAATCCTGTGATGAAAAGGGCACACCATTTGCCGTCTCCCGGGGTTACGAAAAAGGAGGAGAAGGCGTCACCGATTTGGCTGAACTGGTTGCACAGGAGGCCGGAAAATGTAAGCATGTTTTCACACCGACGTATGATCTCGAAGATAGCGTGCGTGTGAAGATCGAAAAGATCTGCCGCACAGTTTATGGTGCGCAGCATGTGATTCTGGCCAATAAGGCTAAAGGCCAGCTTGCAAAATTTGAGCGATTGGGATATGGCAATTTGCCGGTTTGTATTGCCAAGACGCAGAAGTCACTATCTGATGACGAAAAGCTATTGGGAAGGCCGGAAAATTTTGATATTAACATTCGGGAATTCGAAATCGCTGCAGGTGCAGGATTCCTCATCCCGATCGCAGGTGATATCCTCCGCATGCCCGGATTACCGGAAGTTCCCGCAGCCGAGCATATCGACATTTCTGATGATGGTATCATAACCGGATTATCGTAATACCATCTGCCTGTCACCCATAGCCTGAAATCATCCGGTTTGCCGATGCGCGTATTTTACCAACAAATTTCGCGTGATAAGCCTGAAATGAGGAGACGGTAACTAAAAGGGTTAATAGAGATGGAAACCCTGAATATTTATGGATTTCCCATAACTTTGGGATTATTTTTATTTGATGAAGCGTGAGGGATTTATGAATTTAAATACAGAAGAAAAGGTCGATTTGCAGGAATACTTTGCAAAGTTCAGATCAGAAATCGTGGGCATAGATGCCACTTTTGAAACCCCATACGGGAAGCAACCACTTATCTATGCAGATTGGATTGCGAGTGGCAGGTTATACAGGCCCATTGAAAACAGGATTGTAGATGCCTTCGGCCCTATGATCGGCAACACACATTCCGAAGCCAGCGAAACAGGCCGTACGATGACGATAGCCTATCACCAGGCACATAAGTTAATCAAGCGGCATGTTCATGCCGATGAAAACGATGTGATTATTACAACAGGATCGGGCATGACATCTGCGCTCGCAAAGTTTCAGCGTATTCTTGGCATGAAAGTGCCGGAGCGTTTGTCGGTATATTGCAATATTCCGGAGGAGGAACGGCCAGTCGTTTTTCTCACACACATGGAGCACCACAGCAACCATACACCCTGGCTCGAATCGCTTTGTGATGTAGTAGTGATTGAGCCCGATGAAAATCTGTATGTAAATCCTGATAATCTGAGAAAGGAAATTATTAAATACAGAAACAGGAAAATGATCATTGGGTCTTTTTCTGCCTGTTCCAATGTGACAGGGATCATCACACCATACCATGAACTGGCGGAAATCATGCATGAATTTGGCGGATATTGTTTTGTGGATTTTGCTGCATCCGCCCCATATGTAGAAATTGACATGCATCCGCCAAAGCCTGAGCAAAAACTCGATGCCATTTTCTTTTCCCCGCATAAGTTTCTCGGCGGGCCGGGCAGTTCCGGCGTCCTGGTTTTTTGTAAGCATTTATATAAAAACAGAATTCCTGATCATCCGGGTGGCGGCACGGTAATGTGGACGAACCCCTGGGGCGAACATACCTACTTCGATGATATAGAAATCAGGGAGGATGGTGGAACACCCGGGTTTATACAGGCTATCCGGACGGCTTTATGCATTCGGCTCAAGGAGCAAATGAATGTGGCTCATATCCATGACAGGGAGCATGAACTGATCAGCAAGGCTTTTGACGGGCTCCGGCAAATCGAGGGCTTGAATATTCTGGGCGACAATCAGTTGAAACGGATCGGTGTATTCTCCTTTTACATCATCGGAACACATCACAATTTGATTGTAAAACTGCTGAACGACCGTTATGGGATTCAGGTCCGGGGAGGGTGTTCCTGCGCCGGAACCTACGGACATTTCTTGCTGAATGTCGATTGGGAAACATCCCATAGAATCACTGAAAAGATCAATCGCGGCGACCTCTCCGAAAAACCCGGTTGGGTGCGCTTGTCCATTCACCCTACCATGACAGATCATGAATTGGAGACAATCCTTCGCGCCATCAGGGAGGTTTCAATCCATGCCCGGGAGTGGGCCGATGATTATCGATATGTGCTGGAGGTCAATGAGTTTTTTCATAAAACCAGCGAAAAGGATATGCAAAGCCAAATCGGGACCTGGTTTGAAATGCAATAAAAAAGGGAGCTCGTTTGAACTCCCTGTTTTTAATTTCTTTCTGAATTCTGGAAATACAACTTTAATCCATCTTTGTTGTTCAACAAAGGAATTAATTTGAGCCAAGCTTTAAGATGATACCTCCTGTAAAGTCACCCTGGATAATTGCGCTATAACTGCTTACGCCGGTGCCGCAACCTGCACCACCGGTTCCAATGCCGCAACCTACGGAAACACCACCAAATTGCATTGGAGAATAGATGCGCGCCTGAAGTCTTAAACCAATCCTATCATTCATGAAATACTTTACTCCGGCGCCCAAACCAACAGCAAATGCGGTGGTATTTTGACCGCCTTCGCCGGTATTCTTAAAATTAGCTGCCCCGATATTGAAAATACCATACGGCACAACGGGTCCTTCCTGAAGTTCTCTCAGGAAACCCAGCCAATAATAATTAGCCGAAATCGGAACAGTGCCATTCACGCCGTCATCATCCCTGAACGACAACTCCACATTGGTGTGGTTCCATTCAAACTCAACAGTCATGCCGGAAGGCAGGTTATAGCCCAAACGAACTCCGTAATTTGCTTCGTCAGTTACTTTTGCACTTTGAGAACTGTAGTACCCCGGGGTATTGTAAAGCGGAATACTTCCGGTCCACTGCCATCCATAATAAGGCGTGATTTCAATTTGGGCAAACAGCTGTTGAGATGTGATTAATATTATTGCGAGTGACAGTATCTTTTTCATGCCATAAATTAGTTTTAATAAAATTTAAATGACGACAAATATAGGTAAAAAACCCATTCGCTAATTGTTCAAGGGCGATTTAAACGCAACAAACAATCAGAGATTCAGGATCAGGGAACTTTACCCGCAATTTCTGATCAATTGAATATAAAACCGGATGGCATCTTTAAAATCCTCCACCGGCAATCTTTCATTTATTCCATGCATGGTGTTGATGTTGTCCGTGTTGAGACGGATGGGTATAAAGCGATAAATGTCATCGCAAATATTGCCATAATGTCGGCCATCTGTAGCCGCAATGACGAGATTGGGCGCCGTGATGACCTCCGGAAATACCTCCTTTATCGACCGGTTTACAATGCTGTAGCCCTCCGATGCAATGCCGGAGACATTGCCCGGCTCGCTCAAAAATGCTCCGGACTCAACGGTTACCCGATCGTCATCGATTGTACTTATCACATGTTCCATCACCTCAGCAATGGAGGTGCCGGGCAGTATCCTGAAATTTATGGTCGCTGTTGCCATGGCGGGGACTACATTGTCTTTCACTCCGCCTTTAATGATTGTCGGTGCCATGGTGGTGGTCACCACCGCACGCCCGGGAGGAGATTGCTGGTAAATATTTAAAATGACTGGAGTAAACAAACGGCGGTTTGCAAAAACTAACTTTTCCTGAAAGCGCATTTCCGGACCTACATGGTCGAGAAAGAGGCTTACCGGCTCTGTGATGCGGGCTGGAAAAGGATTGCTTTGATGTTTCGTGATCGCTTTGGCAATCAACTGAATGGCCGACTCATGAGCCGGCATGGAAGCATGGCCACCATCGATTTCAACGCGCAGGGTTAAAGATACAAATCCCTTCTCAGCGATTCCAATCAAAGCGACATCAGTCAGCACACCGGGCACCAATCCCTGGGTGATGGACAAACCTTCGTCCAATACGAATGACGGCCTGATGCCCATGGATTCCAGATGGCCGGCGATGGCATTGGCACCATTTAGTCCACCAATCTCTTCGTCATGACCAAAGGCAAGATATACTGATCGTTGTGGTATAAAGTCCTCACGAATTAAATATTCCACAGCTTCCAGAATCCCGATCACGCTTACCTTATCATCCAGCGCTCCCCGTCCCCATATCACACCATCGTTTATCACACCATCGAAAGGGGGGAAGGTCCACTTGTCCAGATCTTCTTCCGCAACAGGTACCACATCAATATGGGCAGTCAAAACAGCCGGAGGAAGCGCATCGTTGGCTCCCTGCCACTTATATAAAAAGCTCATTTCATTGACCACGGTTTTTTGCAAATGCGCATGCACCAGCGGATAAGTAGCTTTCAAAAAGTCATTGAAAGCAAAAAATTGTGCCGAATCAAAATCGATGGGTGACGCATGCGAAATTGTTGGAATCCTGATGGCTTCGGCAAGGTGGATCGCAGCGGAGCCGCTTATTTCAATTTTCTGTGCAGGTGCATAGTTAATTTGCTTTGATTCAAATGTTAAGCTGTTGAATAGCAGGTAGGCGACAAAGGCAAGAATGATAAAAAAAATAAAGGAGAGGGAATTTCTGATCACGCTTTTAGGTCAATTTAAAATTTGCGCGTAAATATCGGTTAAAATCCATTTCATATCATAAATAGACTGGTATTTTTGGCATTAATAGAAATACACGCTAACTATATTGTTGAGGTTTATGAAGAAGGTTTTAGTCACAACCGTATTCCTTTTAGTCTTATTTGCTGCTCCGCGTTCATGGAGCCAACCTTCCGTTTCGGACATCGAAAAATATATTGAAAAGGCCAGACAGGAATGGGGCGTTCCCGGGATGTCAGTTGCCATAGTAAAGGATGGCGAAGTTTTTTCAAGCAGAGGATATGGCGTATTGGAGCTTAACAAGCGTGCCGCAGTGGATGAAAATACACTTTTTGCCATAGCCTCTAACACCAAGGCCTTTGTTTCTTCGGCGCTGGGCGTATTACAACAAAAAGGGCGATTGAGTCTTGAGGATAAGGTAAATAAGTACATACCGGGATTTCAGCTTTATGACAATTACGTATCCGGAGAAGCCGCCATTCACGATTTGTTGTGTCACAGGGTTGGTCTGGGCACTTATAGTGGAGATGTTATTTGGTACAAATCTGATTTTACGGCAGTCGAAGTGATAGAAAAGATTAGATATGTGCCACAAAAATATGGTTTCAGAGATGGCTATGGTTATTCCAACCTGATGTTCATTACAGCCGGTGAGGTAATCCGGGAAGTGAGCGGAATGCCCTGGGATGCTTATGTGACGGAGACATTTCTAAAGCCCTTAGGCATGGATCGCACCATTACCTCTATTAATGACCTGAATAAAATGGGCAATTATGCCATTCCACACAAACCGGTAGGCGAGGAGCAAATACCCATCGATTGGGTCAACTGGGACAACATGGGCGCAGCAGGTGGAATCATATCGTCCGGCAACGACATGGCAAAATGGCTTATTTTCCAACTCAATAATGGTATTTGGGTAAATGACACCATTCTGGAACCAAATATACAGAATGCGCTTTGGACTCCACACAATATCTATACGGTGAGTCTGTCCGCAAAGGAACGCAACCCGGGCACCAATTTTAGCGGATATGGCCTGGGTTGGGGCATCAGCGATTACTATGGAAACCGGATGATTACCCATGGAGGTGGTTACGACGGTATGTATTCGCAGGTAGCCATGATTCCTGAAATTGATTTGGGGATTGTAATTCTTACAAACACGATGAGAGGCATCGCGACACCATTGAGATACTACATCATTAACCAGTTTATTGGCAAAGAGGCCAACGATTTTTCCAAAGAAGCATTGGAAAAAGTTGCTCAAAAGAACTCCGTCGAAAAGGAGATCGAAGCGAAAAAAAGTGCGCGTGTAAGCGATACAAAGCCCACTTTTGATTTGTCGAAATATGCAGGAACCTACCATACAAATATGCATGGCCCCATCCACATTGTGCATGATGGTGATGGATTGTGGGTGAATTTTGAGAAAGCGCCGGACCTGACAGCCAGCCTGGAGCACTGGCATTATGACACCTGGGAGATCAAATGGGACAATGTGCATGCATGGTTCGATTTCGGCACCATCCAGTTTCAGTATGACAATAATATGCATATCGTTGGTTTTGAGTTTGACGTGCCCAACTACGATATCTTTTTTGATGAGCTAAAGGTGCGAAAAGTGGACTAAAAGCTATTGCGCGAAGCGACGCACTATTGCCCAATCAATACAATAACAATACCGGTCGAAGCGTCTCGTTTTGACCGTCTCGTCAAACTACTCCTCCAATTCATAGCCCAAATCAATTCCTTTGTCCATCGCAGGCACACCCAGCCTCATCCATTTTGGTTGCGGGGCATCTTTGAGGAAGTGGTCAAAATACTGCATCATACGGATATTGAAATCCACCTGGTTTTGCCGTTTCAAAGGCCAGTGCGGTTCGCCGGGATAATTCAGCATCCACGATGGTTTGTTCAGCCTGCGCATTGCAACGAACAATTCAATGCCCTGATACCAGGGCACATGTCCATCGGCATCGTTGTGCATGATGAGCAATGGGGTGTTGATTTTATCAACAAAAAAGATGGGCGAGTTTTCGATGAACCGTATCGGGTACTCCCAGAGGGTCCCGCCAATCCTGCTTTGTGTGTGCTCATATTGAAACATCCTGCTCAGGCCAGTCCACCACCTGATGCCGCCATAGGCGCTGATCATGTTTGGCACAGGCGCTCCGGCTTCTGCAGCGGCAAACATATCGGTCTTTGTCACCAGATAGGCGATCTGATATCCGCCCCAGCTGTGCCCCTGCACACCGATACGATTTTTATCGATGAAGCCTGCCTCAATCAAATTTGTGACACCGGGAATTACTGAATTATAACAACTCTCGCCCGGATATCCTGTCCTGTAATGCACATCAGGATTAAAAATTACGTAGCCATTGCTCACGTAAAGTGCATAATTGATGGTCGATCGTTCTGGTTTCGGATACCGGTGGTTATGAATTTCAGTTGAGCTTTTCTCATAGAAATTAACGATGAGCGGGTATTTCTTTGCAGGGTCAAAGTTTTCTGGTTTGAACAACATCCCCTCAAGTTCTTCGCCATCCAGTGAAATCCATTCCACGATTTCGGCAGTTCCCCATGCAAAATCCTTTTGCTGCGGATTGGCCACACTTATTTGTTTTGTTGAGGAAAAATCATAATCTGACAATAAGATATCCGGGAAATGCTCGTACCGTTGTTTTGTGTACAACAATTGATCATTATCCAGGGCCTTGACAGGTTTAGAAAACTTATATTTGTCCTCCATCACCTGTGTTGGTTTTCCCGCCTTGCGCAAATTCAGTTTTGCATAGCCTTCATCTCTCGTTACCTCATCATAAGTATGCAGCAGCATCTGTTTTTTACTATCTATGAACTTATCACGTTTATCCAGTTTTAAATAGCGATACACTTTGCGCGCCTCCCGACCGTTGGTGAGGTTAATGGCGGCATGCTTTCCCAATGGATCAATGCGCCAGATGTCATAGCGGTCGTAAATCAGCAAAAATTCATCTTTCTCCGTCCAGCCTGCAATACCATACGGATATGGCGGGGCGGGTTGATCGTTAATTTCAGAGGCAAAGGATACCGGGATTTTGTTTGTGAGATTGTTCGCCTGTTGATCAGGCAAGGAGCAGGCATACCAGCACGAATCCTTTGTGTCGAACCAGTAAAAGAAATTGCCTTCTGGCGAAACACCCATCTGATAACTTCTGACACCTTTCTGAATTTCAATCGCTTCTGCTGTATTCATATCAATAACATAGACATCTTGTCTAACAGGTTCGCCTTCCCAGGAAATGAGTTTTTGATATGGCGCACTGACCATTCCTATTGCTTTATCGACATTTCCTTCAGCACCTACCATTACCTCCGGGATGTGCGCATTACCCAGTTGTACCAATGTATGTTGCTGCGTATCAAACCAGCAACGGTAGGCTTTTTTTTGATCCTTTTTTAATTCAATATTTTGTTGGGTGTGCAGGCGCTGATCATGGTAGTTCCAAATTTCTACATTTACAATTTCCTCCTCTAACAATGTGGTATCGGCCAATGGCGGTTTGGGGATCATGCCAAAAAAAAGCCTCTGCCCATTTTCAGAAAAGTATAGTGTGTCTTGTTCATTGATCATCCAACCCTTTGGCATAAAGGTATGGCTTGTATCCAACGCTAATATTGCCGAATCGTAGCGTTCGTCCCAATAAAACAATTTGTGCTGCCTCTGTGGGTTTTTGGTCGTGTCGGGGTCTGCCATGAAGGCAACGTGCCGGCCGTGTTCGTCTATTGTCAGCCTTTTATATTTACCGGTATTTTTTGCCAAAGGCTTAAACGCTGATTTGCCGCAGTCATAAAGATAAACACCTGCAGCAAAGGTGCTGTCTCCCGTCGATTGAAAAGCAAGGGTATTTCCATATCTGGAAAATTTATAGTCAATTACATATCTAAAGGTATCCTGCTGTGCTGATTTTAGATTTCTAACAACTAAAGTGTATCCATTTTCATCATTGCAGGGTTTGGGAACAACTCGAAGGCTGTCGGCAATGGTGGTGTCTTCAGGCAATTTAACCGGATCCAGCAAATAAGCCAGATGGCCTGACCACTCCGCCGGTAATTTGTATGCTTTCACATTTGGGATTTTCACAATATTTTGCGTGGAAAGTTGCAGGATGGCCAGGGTGTCCTTGGGCAGGTCTATCTTTTCAGTTTTCAGTCTGCGCAAATGATTCACGGTATCAGTTGGTGGACCAATAGAAAAGATCGCGAAATCTCCATCCCATGCAAATGACGCATTTTTTGCTCTGTAAAAGCTCCAGATTTCCATGCCTTCGTTATTGTTTATTTTCACTGTTGCATCTCCTTGTCCGGGTGATAATTGATAAGAAGTCCACCGGCCATCTCTGGTGATTTGCACATTACTGATTGTGTTCCAGATATCGTAGGCGCTGTGATCCAATGGTTTTTTTGTGCTTTGTGCAGCACTGAGTAGAGGGTAAAGAAAAAAGATAAAAATCAGTCTAAATTTCATTTTTTACATTTTACAAACAGACGAAAAATTGATCGGTCTAATATCAAAAATTCCTCACAAGTAACACTCAATTTTTCACCTTTGCCACATTATTAATCATCCCATTAAAAATGAAATAGTGAAATGGCAGCATGACATACCAATAGAGCCTGCCCGCCACACCCTTTGGCCTGAAGGTAGCTTTTTGGTGCAGATAGTTATTCTGGTCAATCGAGAACTCCAGCCATGCCTCACCCGGCAGTTTCATCTCTGCAAAAAGGAGCAGCCTCTTGCTCTCCTGATCAGCAAGCAATACCCGCCAAAAATCCAGTGCATCGCCGGGCCTGATCATATCAGGATTGGTCCTTCCACGGCGCAGTCCGACACCACCCATCAATTTGTCGATAAAACCTCGAATCCGCCATAGCCAATTAGCATAATACCAGCCGGTATTCCCACCAATCGACCAGATGTTTTTGAGAACTTCATCGGGATTTTTTACCTTCCTCTTTTTATGGTCTTTAAAACACCCAAATGCCGGAACCTGGATATATTTTGAAAGTGAAGTATGGATTACACCGCTCGACAATGCATCTATCCAACTCGAAACCACTTCGTTCTGCTGAATTCTGATGAATGCCATTTTGATGGCATCATCAAAATTATATAGCTCAATATCCAGCACCTCTGCCAGGTCATTTTTCTCACAAATCACCGGCACTTTCATACTATTTACCAGGGTTACCGCCAGCTTGTAGGAGGTAGAGGTAATAAAGTACAACCAGTAGGAGGATAGCCTGGGCGTCATCACCGGAATAATATAAACCCATCTTTTAAATCCGCGTATTTTGGCAAATCTCAACAATATGTCCCGGTAAGTCATGATGTCCGGGCCGCCGATGTCGAATCCCTTATTGTATGTATATTTGTTGAAAAGTGATTTGGAAAGGAACTGAATTACATTTCTGATGGCAATGGGCTGTGATTGCGTCAGCAGCCAACGCGGTGCGATCATTACCGGAAGCTTTTCCACGAGATCGCGAATGATTTCAAATGAAGCGCTTCCCGACCCGAGTATGATGCCGGCCCGAAGAGCTGTGAAGTTGTATTTACCTTTTGCCAGGATGTGCTCTACCGTTTTGCGCGATCGCAAATGTTTTGAAAGCTGTTCATCGTTGCTGATTCCGCCAAGGTAAATTACATGTTTTACCTTCGTTGTCTCAACCATATCCCTGAAATTATAGGCTGCAATCGCTTCCAAATCATCAAAATTCCGCGAATTTGAAGTCATGGAGTGGATTAGATAGTATGCCCCGTCAATATCTGCGGGCAAGGCATCGGTTTTGGTATAGTCGAGAAAATCAACTTCAATGGCAGTTACCCGATCTTCAAACTCTTCATCGATTTGGAATCGGTTTGTATCTCTTACGCAGCAAATCACTTCATGGCCCATATGTACAAGCACAGGCAGTAAGCGTTTGCCTATATATCCATTGGCACCGGTAAGTAAAATTTTCAAAATAGTATAATTCAGGTCAAATTGAAATATAACTAAAAACCACGATATCAGTTCATGGTTTTTAGCTTATGCTGTATAATTCATTCAGGAAAATACGCAGCCGGACAGGTTTGGTGAAGAAGGTGGTTGCTATGATGCTAAAAAATAAAACCCCGGAATCCTATAGAAAACCGGGGTTTTTGTGCGGTTTTTTGTTTCGATTAAAGCTCAGCAAATAAAATATTTTTGAATTCAATGTCCATATCGCGGTTGGGATGTAGTTGTAAACCCACAGGGCCTTTTTCGATGGCTGATTCTGAATCGAATGTCAATACCTCTGTTCCATTAAGCCAGATGGTATAAACACTGCCTACAGCTTTCACCTTCATCGTATTCCAGTCTTTTAGTTTCAGCAATTCTTTCACGTTGCTTGCTTCGACCGGGTATCCCTTTCCAGGGATGTAGGGTGAGCCGGTCATGTCTCTTTTCAATGAGCCGGACTCGCCGATTTGAATTTGCTCGTTTTCCGTGCGAATAAAAATGCCTGAATCAACTGTACCTTCACCCATTTTGAAGTCAACCTGGATAATGAAGTCCTTGAATTCGCCATTGGTCCAGAGGATAGAACCTTTTTTAGTTGGGTCACTTTTTGCTTTCAGTATGCCTTTTTCGGCCGTCCACCAAATGTTATCTTCAGGTGCTTTCCAGCCATCGAGGTTTTTCCCGTTAAAGATCTTTTTCAGCTTCGGTTCTTTTTGCTGAATTGAAAACCCTGAAAACAGCATGATTGCGATCAATGCTAAGCCTGTAATTGTGCGTAAATGATTCATTTTAATCATTTTATGGATGACATAAGATTTATTCAAAATTAACTCATCCCCGGTTTCCTTCAATAATAAACCGGGTCTATCGGTCTTTAACTGGATCTTTTGATTTCTCCTTTTTAGAGATGAGTACAGTCTTTGCCGCTGCAATCAGCAGCCACACTATGCCAAAGCTAAATTGTTTCGGGTCGGCAAAAATGACGCCTGACGACAAAAAGACCACCCCAAACGCCGAGAACGGCCATGAATCTTTAATGATTTTCATAGAATATGCTGTGTCTAAGTTTATACTGTATGGACTACTTTAAAATACTAACACCCGTTAAAACGGGTTAAATTCCGAAAATGAGGTATTCGTTTCAATCAATTCGCTAACCGGAATGATATCACACACATCCCTGTATTTAGCCCAGTATTCCTGGACATCCTTATTTTGCCTGGCTTCTTCAATTGATTCCTTCGAAATCCATTCGAATGCCTCGACAATCGTACCATCCGATGACTTCATGATCATTGGCGGTCGCAGGGTAGCCAAACCCTGATTACGCAAAACCTTTACATGATTTTTCACCAGTCTATTGAGTATTTTTTCCTTTCCTGGCTTTGGCCTGTATGTGCCGATAACGATTTTCCCCATACTTTCAAAAATTCGTCAAACGGAAAATGATCAGTTTGAAGGTGCGTAGTTAAAAATTCATTTCTACAATTTAAAATTAAAATCGATAATTACGATGGACTTTGGATTTTTTTCGATGAATGATTTTTTTCTGGTCACTTATCTGGTCAGGCCAAATTTTGCCAAGGACTTCTGCGAGCCGAATAATTAACTCAAGTTTCGCAACTTTTATACAATATTGATATTCAGGTAATTTTGAAAGCAAATAACACTTAATGCGTTGATTTTAAGTAATATAAAAATTTCATTTAGAAATTGATCGATTTGCGATCAAAGTGTATTCTTTGCCTTTTTGCGGTTTTATTTTTTTACCGCAAGGGTCACAAAGGTAAACACAAAGCACGCAAGGTTTTAATCAATCGAATTACAGGCAGTTAATATGTTTTTATTTATCTGCGAAACCTGAGTAATTAAGTTTACAATGTTGTCATTCTTTAAGCAATCGGCAGCTTTAAAAAACAAAACCCGGACTTGGGCGCCCGGGCTTTATTAACGATCCTAATTGTGATTAGGATACTCGTTGTATGGAGGATATGACCTTAATGATTGTTATTTCAAAAGGTCACCCGCCATTTTCATTTTTTTTCCAAATATTTTCTTCAGACCAAAACTTTTTGATGCCCGTTCAATACCTGAGTCTTTCTATGTCTCAATGAATAAACTGACTTATATAGTTTTGGATCACGCAGGTAATTTTCAAGATCGCCACGAGTCTGATCATCAATTAAATAACCCAGGGGTTGCTCAACGCTGAAAATATTATTAATAGCCGGCTTGATTTTTTCGTCCCAAACGGAAAAGTATAGGTCAAAATCAACCGGAGAGAGTTTTTTGCGACAGCATTGCTCAGAACAAACAAGGTCCATTTCGTACAAAATGTTGAACAGACCATATTCGTCAGTGATTTCTTCGCCTGCTTTAATATCCCGTATGGCAATTTCAAATCCATAACCGGTTGTCATCGTGTTGCAATTGCAGCAGTGATTCACATATTTGGCAAAATCCCAGCTGATGATCCTGTTGCCATTTTCATCGATATACGAGTATTTGTCAATTGTTTCCTGCATTTCCTGAGGATGCAATTGAAATGCTTCTGGAGTCACCATTATTTCAAGGCTATCTTTGATATAGATGATTGTGCCTTTCGGAATATCCGTGGTGGCAAAAACACCATATCCTACCTGGTCACTTATAAACTTTAATTCTGTTTTTGGATGAATCATTTTTAGTTACTTGGTTAAAATTAATAAACTGAACGTGCTGTCATGTATGTACCGCGAAACGCAACTCATTTAAATGAAGGTTCTTTGATGAAGCGTGATGATTAAGGATAATGCCCGGGCTCGTAGCGGTTTGCATCCGCTGATTTTTGAGAATTTGCCCGATTTAGATCGGGGCAGTTGAAAGGTCCATTCACATCCTGTGAAGCCCTTTCCGTGCGTAGTTCCGGTTGCATTTACATGAAAAGCATGCAAAATTTATACTTATTATACACTCATGCAATAGTTGGTACTGAATTATTTTAAATTTAAATGCCTTCGGTTTTATTTTATCCCTCTCCTTACGGCACTGCGACTTTTTTCTAAGTCTATCCTATTATAATAATTGCCTCTTTCACTACCTTCGCAGGGTTAGTTTTGTATGAAATTCTATTCGGAAGAAGAGTGGATCAACTGGGTTGATTCACTTGCAGAGCACGATTATGTAGTTATTGATGATTTTGTCTCAAACGATTTATTCAACCGGCTCAGCGTATTCCTTTTTGATCGCTTACGCGAAAATGAATTCGATAAAGCGGGTATAGGAGCCTTGTCGGAATATCAGATCAAATCTTCAATACGCGGCGACTACGTTTACTGGCTCGATTCCAAACGTGACGCGGAGCTTCAAGAACTGTTCGATGTAATTGAGCACATCAGGTTCATGATTAGCCGATTGTGTTATCTGAGTCTTTCCGGTTATGAATTTCACCTGGCCTATTATCCGGCCGGGTCATTTTACAGGAAGCACTTAGATCAGTTCAAAGGCCGGGGCAATCGTATGATTACAGTGATACTGTACCTGAATGAAAACTGGCAACCCGGCGATGGCGGAGAATTGAAAGTTTATAAAAGAGATGCCGATACTTTTCTGGTCGAACCGATCAAAAACAGATGTATTATTTTCAGAAGTGATGCTTTGGAACATGAAGTGCTCCTTACCAATAAAAGCCGATATAGTCTTACAGGATGGTTGTTGCACCAGCCTTCATCACTTGGGTACCTGCTTGGATGAAGTAAATTTTCAAACAAAAAAAAGTACAAGGGGTTCTGCCATGTATGCATGGGAAAAATACAGAACTACCGGCCTCAATAAATCCTGACGACAGATTGCTCAACAATTTTCGGCTTCAGGGTGACCCTGTTGCAGACGAGCTGGTCAGCAATCTGGCTGAAGCCAACGATTTAGTGTCCCTGTACCCCTTTTTAACGCCAAAAACCTGGAGTGGCATATCTGAAATAGCTATCCAAAACCCCGGAATCAGTCATTTTTTGCTAGACAACAATCAATTGCCATCATGGGCTGATTCAGTTAAACTGAACAACGCCGCCTCCCTCTTTCGCAGCAACGGCAACGAGTTTTTATTTATGCTTGGCATTGTGTCGCTTCCTTATTGCTACGCTGCCGCGAAAGGTGCAGAGGCACTTTATCATACTGAAAAAATAAGAAAAAACACGGAACGCCGCTTGCTGGATACCACCTCATTTCTTATCGAGATCATGCGGCCCGGAGCATTTGAAGAAGGGGGGGCTGGATTTCTTGCCGTGAAACAGGTTCGTTTGAGACATGCACTGGCCAGGTATTATCTTCAGAAAATCCCCGACATCGCGAAGCTTCAGGAAATGCCGGTGAACGAGGAAGATATGGCGGGTACCAATCTGGCATTTTCCTATGTCGCACTGAAAGCTTTGCCCAAAATAGGCGTGCATTTCAAGAAAGAAACACAAAACGATTATTTACATTTTTGGGCAGTGATTGGCAATCTTATGGGTGTGGATCGAAACTTACTAGCCTCGGATTTGAAACAGGCATACCGGCTTGAGCGCACGATAGCAAGACGTCAGTTTTGTGTTTCGGACGCAGGCCGTGAGCTTACAAATCAACTGTTGAGCCACTACAAAGCCCAGATACCCAACAAGATGACCACATTGCTCATAAAACCTCTGATGCGGCATTTGCTGGGCAATGAAGTTTCCTCAATAATAGGGCTTGGCAACAAAACTGTAATCAATCCGGCCGATTATCTCATGACATTGTTGCCACTTTTCAAAAAGTACATATTTCCCCCAGTGCAGTCTTTTGAATTTATCTCTGAACAAATTGAATTAAGGCAAAGGTCGTCGGAAAGTCGTTTAGGTTAATCCATGGCTCTGTTAAGGAACAGGTCGAAGGGATGCATAGCACGAAATACGCCGGTTGCATAAGTTAGAAAATTGGATGTGGTTACAGCCTTATCTTTGCAATAGTTGGTTGCCAGAAAACTTTTGTGTTTCAGCAATTCGATTTCGGGATGATCCGGTTCGAAGTCTTTTGGAGCTCTTTTCAATTTTTCCCCTTCCATTTCCCCAAAATACTTTTTGAATTCGGGTTCATCCAGAATGCCTCTGAATTCATCGCCATTGTAGGCGATTTCCTGCCGGATCGCCTTTAGCCAGGGGCCTTCGGGCAAATACGCCCCTCCGGCCAGCATCGACGCACCCGGTTCGATGTGGATATAGTATCCGGCCTTTGTATGGATTTCCGATCGCTTTGCAGCGGCCGTGATGTGTGCTCCGAAATGGGTTTTATAGGGAGATTTGTCTTTGGAAAATCGCACATCGCGATAAATTCTGAAAATGCAGTCTTTTGCACGCTGATGAGCAATCGAGGCATCGAAACCGGCGATTTCATGTATCAATGCATCGACAAAAATTTCGAATTCTTCCTTTGCTGTAGTGTATGCGTTTTTATGGCTTAAAAACCAATCCCGGTGATTATTTTCCTTTAGATCCGTCAGGAATTTCATGCTTTGTATCGATATCGTGCTCATGGAAATTTATTGATAACTGGAATGAAACTACCCAAAGATGCGTGTTGTTTCCTGATTATACAATTGCCGGACAACCCGTATTAATATTTTTTGGTAATTTAAGTGCGGAAAGAATTTTTCATCAGTACAGATTCTTTTATTTTGAATAAAACTATGAAAGAAATGCGCACACGAGGAATTATTCAGGTTTTGATCTTTTCGATTGGATTAC
>CAYZWN010000069.1:0-20170 GCA_964482185.1 uncultured Roseivirgaceae bacterium | reverse complement strand
AATGTAATGTCCAATAAGGTTGCACGAATTTTAAAAGCCGGTAAACTACCGGCTTTTTTTATTTGAATTCAGGGAAACCCTGCCTCACAGACCAGGTGCCAAGATTATAGTCTATATCAAAAACATGAATCTCCTTCCCGTTTGTAACCGCAAGGTGTCTGGATTTATAATATTGATTATAGGCTGACAACTGCTCTGAGGTGCTTTGACTCAGCCTGACATTAAATGATTTACATTCCACCACCAAAAATACATTTCCATTCCGATCATAGACCAGTACATCGCTCCTCTTTTGCATTTTGTTGATTTTTAAGCCGTCCTCAATACGAATCAGCGATTTAGGATAATTCAGATGATCGATCAGATAGTGAATCAAATGTTGACGCACCCACTCCTCAGGGGTCATATATACACTCTTTTTCCTTAGAACATCAAATATGTACTTCTTGCCGTTTTTGTTTGTAATTCTATAATCAAATGGCGGAAAAACAAATTCACTCATCGTTCGCTGACTGAAATCAAAGGGTTTTATTAATATTTTAAATAAGTTGATTCTTGATGCTCAAATGTATTTATTTGGCCTGAGTTTTAATAATCCCTGGTCTATGATTGCTCAAAACCTGCAACCCTGGTTTGTGATTTTTGTGGTGGCGGTCCTTTTTTTATTGATATACAAAGAATATCTGAAAGCCTCAGTAAGTTTTTTGCTTGCTGTTCTGCTATTTATGATAACCGGGGTGCTGAATTCTCAGGAAGTGCTTTCAGGTTTTTCCAACCAGTCGATTATCAGCATTCTCATGCTGATACTAATTACCACAGGCTTGCGGAAAAATTTTCAGATCGAGAACATGTTTGATGTGATTTTCAAGCGGGCCAAAACATTCAGGGGATTTTTGTTAAGAATGATGAGTCATGTGGCCATTTTGAGTAGTTTCATCAACAACACCCCGGTAGTAGCCCTAATGACTCCTTATGTTGTGGAATGGGGTAAAAAGAATAATATTTCTCCCTCTAAGCTGCTCATACCGCTCTCCTACGCCACCATTATGGGCGGCATGATCACAATGATAGGAACCTCAACAACCCTGGTACTTAATGGTTTTTTACAGGATTTTCAACTACCCTCGCTTTTGTTTGAAGATCTATTATTTGTTGGACTTTCCGTAACCATTACAGGTATCTTGTTTATTGGATTTATCGGCCACAAATTGCTTCCCGATCGCCAGGATATTTTAAAAACATACAGTGAAAACAAGAGAGAATATCTTGTGGAAACGCGAGTCACTCCAAACTCAAAGTTGATTGGTAAAAATCTGATTCAGGCCGGCTTAAGAAATCTGAAAGGCGTTTACCTGGTTGAGATTTACCGGGCGGGCAGAGTCATTTCACCTGTTAGCCCGGAAGAGGTTTTGGAAGAAGGGGATCTCTTGTTTTTTGCCGGTAACACAAGCGATATTGTAGATCTGATACATTCCGGTGTCGGAATACAGCTCCCTACCACCGCCCGATCATACGATAGTGATAAGGCGGAGATCGTGGAGGCTGTAATGAATAATTTTTCCAGCCTCATTAATAAAACAGTTAAAAAAAGTAATTTCAGAAACCGATATAATGCCGCGATAGTGGCCATTCACCGAAATGGTGAGCGACTGCGAGGTCGAATCGGAGACATCTCTTTGCAAGCCGGGGACTTGCTCTTATTATATACCGGCTCCGACTTCAGAGACCGCGTGGAAATTTACCGTGATCTGTTTGTTGTATCCAAGCTAAGGGATATCGTCAAACCCGGCAAAAAAAAGTACTACGCACTTATCATCATTGCCTTGTGCGCACTTTTCCTGTTTTTCTTCGGCAAAATGACCTTGTTCCCTGCGCTGATGATTATTTTGGGCATTATGATCAGCTTCAACCTGATCACTACTCAGGATGTAAAGAGGGAACTGGATCTCAATATGGTTGCCATACTTGTTTTTTCACTGGCAATAGGCCAGGCCATTATTAAAACCAATGCAGGAAACCTGCTCGCCAACGGTATTCTGAATATATTCGAGCCTTTCGGAAACATTTCTATTTTGATTGGGCTGATGGTGATTACCAACCTTCTGACAGCATTCGTGACAAATGTTGGAGCCGTATCCATAACATTTCCAATTGCCTATGCTCTTAGCATAAGATTGGGCATCGAAGGGACACCATTTTTTCTGGCTATTTGTTACGCCTCTTCTGCGGCCTTTCTGACACCAATAGGATACCAGACAAATTTGATTATTTATGGTCCAGGCGGATATAAATTTAAAGATTTCCTCAGGATTGGCTTACCGGTAAATCTGGTCTATCTGATCGTTTCTATGGCAGTTATCATCTACCTGTACAGAGATGTGCTGATTTAGCCTGTATTTGATTTAGTCTTAGGAAACTTAAGCGTTACAAGAAATATCAATCCAATTACAAAAAATACTGCCAGGGCCAGGGTACTGTTTCGCATACTGCCTGAAATTTGCTCTATAAGGCCATAAGCGAATGTGCCGACAACAATCGATAATTTTTCCAGAACATCGTAAAAACTGAAATAAGAGGTTGTGTTGACAGTGCCTTTGGGAATTAGCTTAGAATAACTGGACCTGGAAAGTGACTGAATTCCTCCCATCACCATTCCGACAATGAAACCAAGAATATAAAACTGTATGGCCGTATTTAAAAAATATGCGTATCCGCAAACCAACATCCATATCAGGACCATTGTCACCAGGGCAAACTTGTTGCCTTTTTTTCCCGAGATCCATGCAAAGAAGTATGATCCTCCAATGGCTACCACCTGGATAATGAGAATTGTAATAATCAGGCTGTTGGCCGAAAGACCCAACTCAGCATCCCCAAAAAGCGCTGCAAGGTAGATAACTGTTTGCACACCCATATTATAGAAAAAAAAGGCCACCAGAAACCTGGATAGATTAAGTTGTCCCCGAAGTCCGATAAAAACATTCCGGATTTCCTGATAACCTTTGGTGATTAACTCGGCCGCATTTTTTAATCCCTTATTGTCAGCTGGCAAATGATAAAACGTAATTTGCGCAAAACCAGCCCACCAAATACCAACAAGCAAGAAAGTAAACCGCGATGCAATGGCTTCGTCCGAAAACCCGAATGCTGACGGAAAGGTTATCATTATAAGACTCAAAATAAGTAAGATAACACTTCCGGCATACCCCAATGAAAAGCCTTTCGCACTAATCATATCGTATTTATCAGGTGTGGTAATAATGGGTAAATATGAATTATAAAAAACAATACTACCGGCAAATCCAATACTTGCCAACATCGAAAACATGATACCAAAAAGTATATTCTGGCCGGTAAAAAAGAAAAGCAATACACAACTACCGGAACCCAGGTAGGCAAAAAACTTCATAAACAACTTGCGTTTGCCTCCAAAATCAGCGATACCGGCCAAAAAAGGCAAAACAGCCACAACTATTAAAAATGAAAATGACAAGCTATAGGAGTAAAGGACAGTGTTCGCAATCTGAAAACCGGATATATCCACAATCGATGAACCAAAAGCATCAGTGGTAACGGCGTTGTAATAGATCGGGAAAATAGTTGTGGTAATTACAAGCGAGTAAACCGAGTTGGCCCAATCGTACATGCACCAGGCATTTACGATTGACTTTATATTTTTTCCCATGAAAGGCAATATAAAAAAAGAGGATGCTTTTGACATCCTCTTTTAGGTTTTTTGTAATCAGAAATTATCAGTCTGATGCGCGCGATGCTGCATACATCAGCTTTCTTGCGTTTGCATCTCTCATTTTTTCCTGAATATCTGCGATGATTCCCATTTTTGTTTCATCATCCACTTTCAAAGAAATGGTTATCTGATCTCTTTCTACTTCAGCTAACTTACTTCTTTCTTCCTCAATGAATTGTACAACGCCATCTATTTCTATGAAAACGTCATTTGCCTGAATTTTAGGCTCTAAGCCAAACTTTCTGGGATCATTTGGTTTCCCGACATAAAGGTAACTTACAAGTTTCTTCTGTTCGAGTTTTCTTAACTGAGTCGCTTTTGGGATCGATTGTTTTACTAAGATTGTCGATTCTCTCAAAACAGTAGTAACCATGAAAAAAAACAGAAGCATGAAAATAATATCTGGCAACGCTGCTGTTGGGATATCCTGGCTTGTATTCGATTTTTTCTTAAACTTTGCCATATCAGCCTCCTATTTTTGATGGTTCAGCGATAGAAATGTTCATCGGAAAACCTGCTCTTGAAATATTATATTTTTCTAAATCAGCAGGATTTTTCCTATCGAGGTTTCTGAATTCCTCAGCCGTTAAACCAACTCTTTCGGCATAAATTTCATAATACGCACCCTGGAGCTGATCCAGAATATCAAGATAAAGGCTATAACTTGTACCCCTGTCGGCCTTAAATGATATTACGGCTTCAGTGGGATCATCAGAAGAATTTTCAGATTTCATTGACATTGCTTTTAAAGATTGTGGTAACCCATTATACAATGCCTGATTTGATTCTGTGATTTTTCCGAAATTCAGTACAAACTCTTTTACCATTTGCTTCAATCCCGATACATCATTCACGGGCTCATCCTCTATCAGAATCCTGTCTGACGAATTCACCAGAATTTTGAAGATATTTCGCTGATTCTTCGTGATATCAGGAGGAGGTTCATTAGGATCCGCTTTCGGAGGCAGCGTTAATGTCAGTCCTTTGTCCGTGGCAATAGTTGTTGTCACGAGAAAAAAGACCAATAGCAAGAACGCAATGTCTGCCATTGAACTTGAATTGACTGCAGGAAGTTTTCTGCCTGATCTTGCCATTACTTGAATACTTTATTGAGTTCTGTAAACAATATTCCAACCACAGAAATGCCGAGCAAGAAATAAGCCATGATGAGTGTTCCTCCGACTGCCTTTGAAAGCTCTGGTCCGACATTGTATTTGGAATATTCAGGGGTAACCTCAGCGCCAGAAATCGCATAGGCAATAAAATAAAGCACAACTATTGCAACGACCCCCAAACCAGATTTTAACAAACCTTTCGGATTGCCCAATGCATTGATTAAGGGAAGTAAAATCGCACCAACTGCAGCAACGATTACCAAGGTATAACCCAAATAAAGAAAGATATCAAATGAATCCATTACTAATTATTTATTTAGGTGATTACTTAGACAAATTGTGCTTTACCAGAAGATCTACCAAAGAGATGGAAGCATCCTCCATTTGGTTAACCAATGAATCAATTTTGGATACACAATAATTGTAGAAAAGCTGAAGAATTACCGCAACGATAAGACCGCCAACGGTAGTTAAAAGAGCTACCTTAATACCATCTGCAACAAGCGCAGGGTTAATGTCGTTAGCAGCTGCAATTGCATCGAAAGCCCCAATCATACCTATTACTGTACCCATGAAACCAAGCATTGGAGCAATAGAGATAAAGAGTGATATCCAAACCAATCCTTTCTCAAGTCGACCCATCTCTACTGAACCGTAAGCAATGATTGACTTTTCGACCATTTCAACACCTTCAGACATCCTTAATAAACCCTGTGTGAAAATGGAAGCGACGGGGCCTCGTGTATTTTTGCAAACTTCTTTTGCACCGTCAACACCATCCTTAGACAGTGCCTCGTCAACTTTCGCAAGCAGCTTTTTAGTGTTTGTAGTGGCGAGGTTCAGGGTAATGATTCTTTCGATGGCAATGGCTAATCCCAATATCAAACACGCCAACACCAATGACATAAACTCCCAACCGCCAGCCAGGAATTGTTCTTTTACTACCTGATGAAATCCTTTTTCCTCATCTGCCTGATCATCTACGGTGACTTCCGCTACGACATCTTGCTGTACAGGTGCAGGCTCAGCAGCAGCCTCAGTTTGTTCCGCTTCTGGTTCTTCCTGAGCATGGGCGGTAATGGCAAATCCAAGAGTAAACACACCTGCCACCAATAATAATACAATGAGCTTTTTCATAGTTCCGACTTTAGAATTCTATACTTTAAAGGTTATAATTTATTAATCAAAAATAGGTTTCGAACATCAAAATTTTCCGCGGAGAGGAAGGGATTCGAACCCCCGGTACCCTTTTGAGGTACACTCACTTTCCAGGCGAGCACCTTCAACCACTCGGTCACCTCTCCATTCCTTCTTTTTTTGCCCTCGCAGGCACAAATAAATCAATAAAAAAGACTTTATCCAAATTTTAATTTTTTTTTTTGGCTTATTACAAATTGGTTAATTCACCACTTAATGACCGTGCAAGTTTCTCCTTAATGGCTCCGCTATCTGCTTCTGTACCGAGTATAAACATAAGTTTTGTAATCGCAGCCTCCCGCGTTATATCTTTTCCGCTGATAACGCCAATTTGTTCCAGATACTTACTGGTTTCATATCGGCCATGTGATACTACGCCACCGATTAGCTGCGATACATTGTAAATAATAATGCCATTATCCACAGCATGCTGCATACAATCGAGAAACCATGAATCTGTTGGGGCATTTCCTGATCCGTAAGACTCCAGTATTACGCCTCTTAGTCCGGGTGTTGACAAAAGATGCCTGACATATTGCTCTTTTAGTGATGGAAAAAGTTTTAAAACTAAAATGTCCGAACAAAACTCATCCCTGTAATTCAATTCACTGCCTTCAATATATTCCATGATCGCATCCTTATTATAGGTTATGTTGATGCCGGCTTTGGCAAGAATCGGATAATTTTCACAACCGAAGGCAGCAAACTGATTGCTGCGTTTTTTAAAAGTCCTGTTGCCACGCATGAGTTGATAGTCGAAATACACGCAAACTTCAGGCACGACAGGCTGGCCCTCATGCCTGGCAGCAGCGATTTCAAGCGCTGTGACAAGGTTGGGCCTGGCATCCGACCGGATAGCGCTAATCGGCAACTGGGCCCCGGTGAATATGATTGGTTTATTCAGTCCCTGCATCATAAAGCTCAATGCTGATGCCGTAAATGACATCGTATCCGTGCCATGCAACACTACAAACCCGTCATAATGTTTGTAATTCTCATGAATGATATACCCGAGATTTCTCCAGTCCCGGGTGCTGACATTTGATGAGTCGATCGGATGTGGAAATGAAATGACAGTCAGCTTTAAATCCAGGTTTTTTAATGTTGGGGCACGTTTTACAATTTGATTGAAGTTCAGCGCAACGAGGCTCCCGGAACTGTCGTGATCCATACCTATTGTACCACCTGTATAGACAATAAGTATGGATGCTTTAGGACGTGTTTTTGTTGCCTTTATTACTTCTAATATTCGGTATTTAGGCGGTTGTTCCTGCATTATTAAAAATTTGTAAGGCGTTTTTAGTTGTAACTTCAGCGATTTCTGATAGACTGATCTCTTTCATTACAGCTATTTTTTCAGCAATATAATTCAAAAACTCCGGTTCGTTTCTCTTGCCCCTGAAAGGTACCGGCGCAAGATAAGGACTGTCTGTTTCGAGAACAATATGCTCATTGCCAATATGAGGGAGAACTTTATCGAGCCCGCCATTTTTAAAAGTAGCCACCCCGCCAATTCCAAGCATAAAGTTGAGATCGATTACTTGCCTGGCCTGATCCAATGTTCCGGTAAAGCAATGAAATATACCTTTAAGATCACCATGCTGGTGTTTCTTTACAATTTCAATTGTCATATCCATCGATTCGCGGCAATGAATTACGATCGGCTTATTATGTTCAATAGCCCAATTGATCTGTAATTCAAATGCTTCGATCTGCTCATTCACATATTTCTTGTCCCAGTACAGATCGAGACCGATTTCTCCAATAGTGCAAAAAAACCGGCTTCCGAGCCATTGCTGCACCACACTCAGTTCTGATTTATAATCATCCTTCACATAACATGGGTGCAACCCAATCATTGGAACGCAAAAGTCAGGGTGTTTTTTTTCAATTTCCAGCATGGATGCCACGGTGCTGCCATTGATATTTGGCATATATATTTTTTGCACTCCACTGGTTTTTGCCCTTGCCAGCGTTTGCTCCAAATCATCATGGAATTCTGCAAGATAAATATGCGCATGTGAATCAATCAGCTCCATATTAAATGTAAAATTACCAATTATCTAACTGTTTGAATGATTTGTTTCACCCAGTTTTTCAAAAGTAAAACCCTTTTGTAAAAAGTACTCCAAATATTTAGGCAATATGGATTTAAGCTTCTTTTCAGCCTTATAATTATCATGAAATACCACGATACTGCCAGGGGCGGTGTGTCTTATGGCGCGATGCAGACTGATGTCAGCAGCGTGGCCCTGATCAAAGTCGTAGGTGAGCACATTCCACATGATGATTTGGTAATCGGGCAGTAGTTTTTTAATGATACGCGGGGTAATCTGTCCGTGGGGCGGTCTGAACAGCATTTTTCCGGACAGCTCCGTATACTTGCGGATTTCGGATCGGCATTTATCTACATTGCTCAGATATTCCTGCCAATTGCACGACCAGGCTTTCAGGTGATTGAAAGTATGGTTTCCTACAGCGTGCCCTTTCTGAATTAATTTTTGAAATATGTCTGGATATTTACGAATATTATCGCCCACACAGAAAAAGGTGGCTTTTGCGTGAAATTGATCGAGTATATCCATAATAAATGGCGTAAGCCGGGGAACAGGTCCATCGTCGAAAGTCAAAAAAATGCTTTGCTTTTCTGTCGGGATACTCCAGGTCAGTCCGGGTGCTGCCTTTCTCAATAAGCCAGGGCTACGGTAAAAATGAATCATTTAATCAATTGAGGCGTCAACAAAACAGGTAAAAATTGTCACATCGTCAGTGTAGCCATTTGACCCCTTAAATTCTTTTAATGCATCGATAATGGCATCATTCAGTTCCCTGGGATTCTTCTGCACGTTCGCCTTCACCACGTTGAACAATTCAATCTGACCAAATTCTTCATCTTTTTCATTTCGTATTTCGGTGAGCCCATCCGTGTAGGAACAAAGCAGAAACTGGTCGATACTTTCTATGACACCCACATTCAGAAACGGCAGTGTATCAAAAGCACCGAGCACCGTACATCCTTCCTCTAACAGTTCGACATTTTTATGATCTCTTACCAGCATCGGAGGATTGTGGCCGGCATTCACATACTTGAGTCTCCTTCTGGATTTATCATAAATGGCCACAAAAAAAGTGATGAAATGCTGTCCCTCAGCATTTGACATGACCTGATGGTTCAATTCACATAATATATCCTGCAGCAGCGTGGTTTGCCTTGCAAGCGTACGCAATGAGGCCTGAAAATTTGACATCAGTAATGCGGCGGGGATCCCTTTTCCCGAAACGTCTGCGATACAGAACAGGAACTGATTATCCTTTATTTCGATAAAATCATAATAATCACCTCCGATACTGTGATGAGGCTGATAAAAACTGGCCACTTTCAGGCCATCTGTATAGGGCAGGTTCTTTGGAAATAAAAACTTCTGAACATTGCCGGCTATTTCCAACTCCCTTTTTATCATTTCCTGCTCCAATTGCCGTCTGGCCAGTTTTTTATTTTCAATGGCCACAATCAGAATATTGCTTATCGCCTGGATAAAATTGGTATTTACCGCTTCATTCTGAGCTTCATTATATCCATTGATAAATACAAGGGCGAGTTTACGGTCTTTATGGGCTATTGGTATGATGATGCTAAATTCACAAAATGCTGAGTTTTCAGCGCCCATGAAGGGTGAAATCTGATCATATTCAAAAAAAGATTCATCTAATTGCTCATCCTTAAAAGCATGCTGAGTGCCAAAATTTACCTTACATTCCCAGACTTCATCCCTTACAAACAGCGCGAGTTTTTTTATATTCAGGTTGGCACGGATGGTAAAACCATAAATTTTATAGAGAGATTCCTGCGGCAGGTTATTATTAATTGCCTGGGTTATCTCGAGCAGGGAATTCAACTCAAGTTCCTTGAGATCGTACTTAGCTTTAAAATCATCCCCGATTACCATTATTTCAAAAGAGTTTTAGGGTCGTATGCATCACGCAATCCGTTGCCTAATAAATTGAATGAAAGCACTAAAATACAAATTGCAAGTCCCGGAAACAGAATAAGATGCAGACTATTTTTTGTTCCGATTGCCTGGAAGCCTTCATAAATCATGACTCCCCATGAAGGCGTGGGTGGTTGCACGCCCAAACCTAAAAAGCTGAGTCCTGCCTCCAGTAAAATGGCCGCAGCAAAATTTGCCGTTGCAATCACGATCAGCGACCCGGAGATGTTCGGAAGAATGTGCACAAATACTATTCTGAAATTTTTAATTCCGAAGGCCCTTGCAGCCTCAACAAAAAGCTTTTCCTTAATGCTCATGATCTGACCGCGCATCACGCGCGCGACCTCCACCCACATGGTAAAACCAACTGCCACAAATGCTACCCAGACACCTCGGCTTTGCAAAGCCATGCTGATAGCGATGACCAGGATTATACCCGGGATAGACCAGATTACAGACATGAACCACAGCACGAGCATATCGATTTTACCGCCAAAAAATCCCGCAAGTGACCCGAGGGACATCCCCAGAAGCATGGAAATGGAAACCGCCAAAAATCCAATGGAAAGTGATATTCGGGTGCCAAACAATAGTCGGCTAAGCAAATCCCGTCCCATGCGGTCTGTTCCCAGCCAATATGTTCGGGTTTCGATATTTTCCTGCTCGAATTCTTCAATTAGACTGGCGTGATCAATGCTTTGTTGATTTCCATCAAGATCAGTATAAGCGTAAACACTTTGTTCGCCATTGTTGCTGATGATTTGTACTGAACCCGACTGAATAGCCTTGACCGCATCGAGCATGTCATATTCCTGATAATAATTTGATTTCCCGAATAGCCGTGCCCGCACATACAATTGTTCAATCTCGTAGCCGAGTATCGGTACGATCATATAGGGGCTCTCCTGACCAAAGAGCCCTTTTTGTATAAGGTTGTTATGCTCGATTGGCCTGTTTTTTCGGATTTTCAGAAAAGTAGCCCTGAAACCGGGAGGCTGCTTTTGAATCTGCACGGCCCCGTCATTTGCGTCCGGGGTTTGGTCTGGCATCACCAAATACCCAAAAAGAGATATGAGGGAGGCAAGGAGAATTACAGAAAGTCCGGT
The DNA here is from genome assembly GCA_964482185.1 of uncultured Roseivirgaceae bacterium. Classification (GTDB taxonomy): domain Bacteria; phylum Bacteroidota; class Bacteroidia; order Cytophagales; family Cyclobacteriaceae; genus JAAUQL01. Next base: position 9,015 of record CAYZWN010000069.1, on the reverse strand, counting down.
GAGAGCAGGGTAATCGCTCAGCAGGCGCTGCTTGATGTAATAACCTGGAGGTCTGGATTCATCATACTTTGCACTCATTCGTCTGTACTGTTGTGAGCCAGAAGTCCGGCTTTGGAGGCAAGATAATAATATTTCATATAATCACGACCGAAGGTTTCCGGATTGAAAAGTATTTCATCATCGGGACTCAGATAGATTCTAACCCATCCTTTTTGAATCATTTTTCGCAATATGGTCGCCAGAGCAATTCCGCTAAATGCAACCGAACCCTCCAGTGCTTCAAAAGTCTGCAAAAAGTATAATTCGTCCAGCACATCGAATTCGTCCTGTGTCATGTTTTATCTTTTAAATTTCCTTCCTTTCCATTTCCATCGACCAAAATGTACAGAAAATCCAATAAATATGGCATAAATGGGATAAATCATTTCGCTTAGCAAGAACATCCAACCCGTCAATGTCCCCTTAAATGCACGTTCTATTTTTTGTAAATAAAACCAGTCAGCCGCAAATTTAATCAGTATTATAAAAAGTATGTGCGTCCAAAAATCACTATAAAAAAATGTGGCCAAAACCAATGCAAAAAGAGACAAGTAATGAATGAATAAAAATACGGGAATCAGCCAACCCATCGACAACAGATTGCTATTCCATTTCGATGCCCACCGCTTTCTTTGATGCACAAATTGAGACAAAGATTCAACCGGATCCGTAAAAACTGTGGCATAGTCGGCCTTCACAAACCGGACGGCACCAGGGAATGCTGAAAAAATTTTTTGCATCAGAAACACATCGTCGCCGGAGGCCGAAACATCAATGCCATCATATCCTTGCACATCATAAAAAGCCCGCCTCCTGAATGCGAGATTTGCACCGTTGCACATGAGCGGATAGCCAAGCCCGATCAGGGAGGCGCCCGAACCGACAAGACTCAGAAATTCAATGTGTTGGATTTTTGATAAATAGGTTTTGCCCGGCTCGATCAACACCGGCCCTGAAATAAAATGTATGCTTTCGTCAGCAAAGCCATCAACCATCGCCCGAAGCCATTTTCTGCCAAACCGGCAGTCCCCGTCTGTGGTGATAATGATATCGCCACTGGAATGAGCAAGCCCTCGTTTCAGTGCATTTTTTTTGGAAGCCCCGGCGGCATCACCGTCAGATGTCACCAGCTTCACAGGCAAATTATTGCCGGCAATAAAAGTTTCTATAATCAACCGGGTATGGTCTTCTGAATAGTCATCAACCACGATTACTTCATATTTGTGGCGAGGAAAAGATTGACTTGCAAGGGACTGAAGTAGTTTTTCGATGGTTTTTTCTTCATTTCTTACTGCCACCAGTACCGTGACAAAGTATTGCTCCCCCTCATGATGCAATTCTGATGTTTGAAAACCGGCTTTTCCCCAGCCATAAATAAGCAAACCGATAAAAATCAGGTAGAGTGCAAAAATTATATAAAAATAAACCAGCATTGTGTGTAAAATTATATATGATTACTGAATTTTGGATACTTCAAATCTTAAAGAATTACCCACTTGGCAAAATCTTCTGCTCATCAACCGGAAAAAATCATACTGGGCATGGACCCGGGCACATCTGTTATGGGTTATGGTGTAATCAGGGTGCGGGGCAATGAGGCAGAGTTGATGCAATACGGAGTTATCAACTTATCGAAATACCGGGGACACGAGTTGAAACTAAAAAAAATATTTGACCGCGTCATTGGGATTATTAATGATTACATGCCCGATGAAGTAGCTTTGGAAGCGCCTTTTTTTGGAAAAAATGTACAATCAATGCTCAAACTGGGACGTGCACAGGGAGTGGCAATGGCAGCAGCACTTTCAAAAGAAATACCCATTACAGAATATGCTCCGCGCAAAGTTAAACAATCGGTAACAGGCAACGGCAACGCTTCCAAGGAGCAGGTGGCCAGTATGCTCAAGACAATTCTTAAATTCGATGCCGAACCTCGTATGCTGGATGCTACCGATGCGCTCGCTGTAGCGCTTTGCCACCATTACAACCGCAAAACCGGAAATTCAAAAAGTAAAAGCTGGAAGTCGTTTATTTCCGAAAACCCGGGGCGTGTAAAATAAACGCTCAGTTGCATTTTCTGATTTTGACAGTACTAACTTTTGAAAGGCTCATCGCTGTGTATGATAAGCGTGGGCGATTTCAGCAGCAAGGTTTGCGAGTTCTTCCTGGCTGATTTTCAATTTCGGATTGGTAAAATTGAGTTCGGACATTTCTGTGAATGGAATCAGGTGAATATGTGCATGAGGCACTTCAAGCCCCATGACAGCTGTGCCTATTCTTTTACCCGTTACTTGCTTGATTGCCGTGGCTACTCTTTTGGCAAACAGGCTAAGAGAAGTGTAAGAGGCATTGTCCAGGTCGAAAAGGTAATCCACTTGCTTTTTGGGTACAGCGAGGGCATGACCCCTGGTGAGTGGGTTGATATCCAGAAACGCGATGTTTTCAATATCCTCTGCAATGATATGGGCAGGTATTTCCCTGTTGATGATACGAGTGAAAATACTGCTCATGACGGGTCTATCGAGATGTCCTGAATTTCAAATTGCATTTTTCCTGCCGGCACCTGGATTTCGGCTATATCACCGATTTTCTTCCCAAGCAGCCCTTTGCCTATCGGAGACTTCACAGAGATCTTCCCGGATTTCAGATCCGCTTCTTCTTCCGAAACAAGTGTATAGCTCATTTGAGCGCCATTTTTCTTATTCTTGATTTTTACTTTCGATAAAATTGAAACTTTGGATGTATCAATTGTCGATTCATCCAATACTCTGGCATTACTGAGTACCTCTTCCAGTTTTGAAATTTTTAGCTCCAGGAGGCCCTGCGCATCTTTTGCTGCATCATACTCGGCATTTTCGCTAAGGTCTCCTTTGTCCCTGGCTTCGGCAATTTGCCTGGCCATCTCCGTGCGACCCGTCGTTTTTAGCGTGTTGAGTTCTGCCTTCAGACGATCGAGTCCTTCCTGTGTGTAATACGAAACCGTTGACATTTTTTTTTGGTTTAAAATAAAATAACGGCGCATCAAAGAGGCCGTTTTCCATATTTGATTTATTGTAATTTAACTTGCAGATTCTGCTCTTTCGCACATAAAAAGCAGAAGTAATGACGCTAAATTAGGCAAAATATACATATTTTGCAAAGTTATTACGTGATAGAATCTTTTTGGTTGGCAATACTTTTTAAACTTTTACCTTTACTAAATTAAAAGTCTCAGATTGCCTTATATGAACATTCCGAATCATAAAATCATCACGATTTCAGGCAGGATTTTATGCATATTTATATTTTTTTGTCTCATTCCATGCCGTGCAAAGTCACAAGGTTATATTGATAGCCTCGAAACACGACTTATTTTGGTGAATAATGATGAGAAATTGGAAATACTTGATATAGTTATTCCATTTTATTTCAGGAATGATCCCATTCAAGCCAACAAAAAGGCGGGAAAAATGCTCAGCCTCGCCCGGCAAACGGGCAATAAAGAATTTGAACTTAAGGCCCAAAGATACCTCGCCAAAACCGAGGCCTTACTTAAAGCAGACCACGAGTCAGCGCTGAATAATTGTTTTACCGCAGAAGAAAATGCCAGATCAAATGGATTTATCAGGGAGCTCATCCTCACTAAGCTGGCCATCGCGGACATCTACGGTGAAATAGGAAATAGCACAAAAGCCCTGGATTATCAAATGAGCGCCTATCATCTTGCTGATAGTATTAGAGATATGCGGCTCAGCGCTATAGTGATAAACAACCAGGCCCGCAGCTATATCGCCTTAAAAGATCTTGAAAAAGCAGAACAATCATTGAAAAAAAGCCTGAAGAGTGCCAGGATACACGAATTGACTGAACTGGAAGCCGAAACACTTATGCTTTTTGGGGATTTGTACTATTCCGCTTTTAGCCATGGGTTGGCATTGGAACATTATCAGGCTTCTTATGCCATTTTCGTTTCTCTTCGACAGGACATCAATGTTGCCGTGGCACTTTTCAAAATGGGCCTCGCAAGCCACCTGATTGATCTGCGGGAGGAGGCATTTACACATCATTTGAATGCACTCAATATCCGAAAAAAAATAAAAGACCGATGGGGATTAGCGGAATCATATAATGAAATCGGCCTGCTTTACATAGAAAGTAAAGAATATCCAAGGGCCATCAGCAATTTAAGGCTGGGCTTGTCAAATGCCGAGATGATCAACGCCAACCATTTGATGCAGCGGAGCTTTGACTACCTGTATCAGGCCTACCTCGGTATGCGCGATTTCGAAAATGCAGTTGCCTACCAAAACAGATACATCGCTATCAGCGAATTAATATACGCCGAAGCCAGTGAGCGCGTTATCCAGGAACTGACCAATAAAAACGAAATAGCCAAACGCGAGATACAGATCAAAAACCTGGAAGAAATCACTGAGCGCAGGAACAGAGAACTGGCAAACAGCCAAAAATTCAATTTCACACTTGCGTTGTTTCTGATCGTTGCCATCGTTTTTGCAATTTTCTTATTCAGGTACTCCAGAGAAAAAAAGCGAATCAACAAGGAACTGGCGATAAAAAACGACATGATCACGCGGCAAAACAATGAACTGATTGAAGCGAACAACACCAAAGACAAGTTTTTTTCAATAATAGGTCATGATCTGCGCGGCCCGCTCAATTCGCTCAGTTCCTTTTCCAATTTGCTTATCAATCACACGGCCTCACTCACTGAGGATGAAATCAGAACCATTGCCAGGGATCTGGATAAATCACTAAAAAATCTATATGAACTGCTGGAAAACCTTCTGGGGTGGGCACGGTCGCAAACAGGAAAACTCGAATTCGATCCGGTTAATTTTAATATAACTGATGTGCTTAGGGAAAACTTAAGACTGCTATCAAAAGCCGCATTAAATAAGAAAATAAAAATTGAACTAATAGCTGATGATTCCCTCGAGGTAAACGCTGATATCAATTCAGTGCGCACTATTATTCGTAATTTACTATCCAATGCAATAAAGTTCACATATCCCTCAGGCGTAATTTCCATATTTGCAGATGAGTGGAAAGACTCTGTAGAAATAGGGATTCACGATACCGGTGTCGGGATGAGCAAGGAGTTAATGGACAAAATGTTCGATGTAAGCGCCAAACACAGCACACTTGGCACCAACAATGAAAAGGGTACCGGACTGGGCTTGATATTGTGCAGGGAGTTTATTGAACGCAATGGTGGAGCGCTTACCGTTGAAAGTAGCCCGGAAAACGGATCTACCTTTAAGTTTACACTTCCCAAAAAGGTTGGGGAAATACAAAACAAGCCGATTGAAATTGATCAAGGTTAACCCTGCACCTAATAGATTCATTATCAGTCAATCACGAAACCATTCACAAAACCTTCGTTTTTTGTGATGAAAATAGTCCGGGTTAATTTGACTTCGGAGTGGTTTTCACAGAAATTAACATCTGAGCTGCAAGCCTCAGGTTGGTCATAATCTCCTTTCGGAGCATATCAGGAGCCAAAAAAATATCTCTGTGCAGCATCTCTTTTCAGATATGCCTGATCAATGCTCTTGTATTAAAGGTGCTTTTCAGCGTGGTACGAAGACCTTACCAGAGGCCCGGATTCCACATAAGCCAGGCCTCTTTTCAAGCCTTCTTCCCTGTACATGGCAAATTTGTCCGGATGCACGTATTCAAGTACTTCATGGTGCAATTTGGTTGGCTGCAGATACTGGCCAATTGTCATGACATCGCATCCGTGCCCGGCAAGATCGTCCATGGTTTTAAAGACTTCTGCATCTTTTTCCCCCAGCCCAACCATGATGCCCGATTTCGTCTTTTTGCCGAAGGCTTTGGTTCTTTGTATTTGTTCCAGACTACGCTCGTATCTTGCCTGTGGCCTTACCCTGCGATAGAGCCGTTCTACAGTTTCCAGATTATGCGAAACAATTTCCTGGCCGCCACTTATCATTTTAATTAAGGCATCCCATGTTCCTTTTACATCTGGAATCAGGGTTTCGATGGTTGTCTGCGGGCTTAGTTCTTTTATTTTCACGACCGTTTGATACCATATTTCCGCTCCACGGTCACGGAGTTCATCGCGATTCACTGAAGTAATAACCGCATGCTTCACACCCATTAGTTTGATCGCCTGCGCTACCCTCTCAGGTTCTTGCTCATCGTATTCAGGAGGTCTGCCTGTGGCAACCGCGCAAAATGTGCAAGATCGGGTGCAAACGTTGCCTAAAATCATGAAAGTTGCGGTGCCTGCTCCCCAGCATTCTCCCATATTCGGGCAATTGCCGCTTTCGCAAATGGTATGCAGTTTATATTTGTCAACCAATTCACGGACTTTCAGATACTCTTTGCCTACCGGCAATTTCACTCTTAGCCATTTAGGCTTTCTTTTTACCTCTGCGTTCTGATCATTCACTACTGGTAATTCAATCATTTTTTTGTTTTAAAAGGTGCAAAGATAAGATATAAGTTTATCGGGCAACCCGTAAATTATCTTCTTGATCCGTAAAATAATGTAAAATAGGCTGAGGGAAAAACACTGTAATTAACTGTTGTGGGAATTATGATTATTTGCCTGGTAAAGAAATCGGACTGGAATCCAACCTCAAGACCTACAACGCTTGATTTGAATGCACCAAATTCAAAAGCAATTGCCGCCTTTCCATTAATGCCAGGAACAATATCCGATTCAAATACCCCCTGTAAAATATGTCCTGTTCCTACAATATCGTTGATTGATGTCGTATTGGGGTCATAAGGTACTTTTTCTCCGTTTTTCAATTCCACATAGTACGGAGCCTCGAGCCCAAGGGTAGCTCCAAGGCCCAGAATACCACTTACCTGAACGCCTTGCTGAGCAGCTTTTTTAAAGAAAACGACCTGCCTGAGGTATGTAAACCGGATGCTGTACAAATAATGTTCTTTCCCGAAAATAAAACTATTGCCGACATCAGAATATACTCTTTGCTCTTGCGGGTGCTTAATGTTTACAAGTTCGAGCATGCCACCGTGGTAATGATCATCCTTTTTCAGTTGGGTAAGGTATTTGAAAGAAAAACCTCCAATCAACCCACTATTGGTTGCTTTGGTTACGCCCCAAACTTTTTCGATGGTGTAATCATAATCACCGCTGTATTGCGCACGTGTCTGTACAGTGCAACAGGCGATAATGAGTAAGATGAAGTAAGTTTTTAAGGCACGCATATGACAAAATACCCACTTAAAACCACAAAAAACAAATTTAGTTTTCACAAAGCGAGAATGATATTCCAATATTTTATTCTTAAAACAGGAATTGATGCTTCCTATTGTCTCTGTTCAGAATATTTCTCAACTATTGATCCTGTAATGGCCATATGCGAAGCATCATAAATGCACTTTCCATTTGCAATTATCAATAGTTGTGGTGACTGATGTATGACGCCCAACTGCTGAGCCACGAAGTTTGAGAGTTCACGGTTGTGAATCACATCCAATAAAAAAATTTCCGTCTTATTGACTACTGCATTTAACCTGTGATGCGCCATTGCGCTGAGCGGGCATCTCACGCTATGCTTAAAGACAAATTTGAGCGCGATTGAGGAATCGCTGATTAATGATTCAAATTTCAGTTGTGTGTCAAGTTTTTCCCACGCCATGATTAATACCAGATTTTATATTCCCTGCTATCGTATTTTGGTTTTTTTATTTTGTCATCCACTTTTTCAAGTTTGCCGCTGTTATCGAACAAACTCAGCCAGATTCTGTTGAAAAGACTGGTTTTTGGGCCACCTTCATAATTGTGAACTCTTGCTGAGAGCAATTGTTGTTCAATGTCTTTTGCGAGTCGGGTTTTAGTTCTGAAATTCCCGGTAATTTGCTGATTGCGATCTGATATATTTCTGTAATACCGTTTGCGCACAAAATCTCTGTCGATCCTGACATTTCCGCTAAAGTTGTGCGCGGTTTTGGACATGTGTTCAAATTGTTTCTCTTTCAGGTTCTGCTGACTTGTTTTTATATTGCCCTGGTAGCTTGCGAGTACGGCCGATTTGGCTTTGCGATTGTCGATCCATGACTTGTATTTTTTCTGATTGATCTCTCCTCTGTAATTATGCTGCACCTGTGAAAGATATTCATATTCAAGTTTTTTGCGATCTTTTGCCGTTATAATGATATCGCCCTGGAAGCCGGCCATCATCGCGTTGTTTCGGGGTTGCCTTTTGTCCTGTGCGCCCCTGCTTCGAGTTTTTATTTCACCCTGATAATCAGCAAGTGTCATTGATTTGCCTTCAAGTGCCTGCTTTTTCTGGTCAGGCGTTAATCCCTTAATTGTTCCCGAGTATTTTGCGGTGACTTTGGAATCCCGAACCATAAAGCGATCCTGTCGTTTTTTGGAAAGTACCGTTACGTCTCCCTCATAAGATGCCAGGCCAAGTGCCTTGCCTTCGAGGGCCTGATTCTTTTGCTTTTGAGTTCGGGACTTTAAGTTGCCCGCAAATGTGGTTGATGAGCGTGCCTCATTGGCTATGAGTCTGCTTTGTTTTCGTTTTGATATCACACGGGTGCTTCCCTGATAGGCAGTCATCGATTTGTCAGCATTTTTCCGGCTCGCGGATCTTCCCCGAAGATCGCCGCCATAGTTGCTGATGGTCTTGGAATTGTACTGGTCAGATTTTTTATTTTGCCGGGCTGAATAAATCCTGATGCCCCCGACATGCTGGGTTATTTGGGTGTTGCCTGTTGGTTTCCGGAGATTTTTGCCTGCTCTTAGGTCGCCGGTGTATCTTGCCTGTTGCTTTGACTGGTATTTGGCCCATTGCCTGGCTCCTCGCTTATCGTTGCTCTTCAGGTCACCACGGTATGCACTTGTGTACTGTGGGCCTGGTGATTTTGGTCCTCTTTTGAGATTGCCCGTGCTATTCTGGGCAACTTGCGACATATATTCATGTCGCATTCTCTTGTAATTGCGAGAAGGTAAAACTATGGCGCCTTTGT
>CAYZWN010000068.1:0-20324 GCA_964482185.1 uncultured Roseivirgaceae bacterium | reverse complement strand
AACTCAATCCAATCCTTATAAGGCAAGCAATTCAGAATTTACTAACTAATTGTGTTTCATACAGCAACAATTCAAAAGCCGAAATAAGATTTGACTGTTCTGATGATAAAGATTTAAAAATCCAAATTATAAATTCTGGTAAACCGATTTCAATAGAAGAACAAAATTTCCTGTTCAACCACTTCTTCAGAGGAAAGAACAGTAACGGGAAAGCCGGCTTTGGACTGGGTTTAGTTCTAACGAAAAAAATTGCGGAACTCCATTCGGCATCAATCACTTATTCAAAAACTGTCCAAAATCTTAATGTCTTTGAGCTTACCTTCCCTTTAAGCTAAATTTTATCAACTTTAAGGTCTTTTTAAGGTCATTGTCCTGACTTTTGCGCCTCAATTAAAAAAATAGGAGTGCAATAATGGATATTTTTAAGTCAGGAAAGCTCATTTTCATTCTTTTATTAATCTCTCTTTCGACTCATGCACAAGATACATTAAAAATAAGCCGCGAAGAGTCTGAAGCAATTTTTCTGAAACAAAATCTATTGCTCATCGCGGAAAAGCTGAATATTTCACAGTCTGAAGCATTGGTAATGCAAGCCAAATTATGGCCTAATCCAAACTTTACTTTTGATCAGGTCAACTTTTGGGCTACTGATGCTCAAACAGGAGGGGAGGAAGTGATACCACCACTCGGAGGCATCCGCCCTAACCAACAATTCAGTTTTGAAATCGAGCAGCTTATAATTACCGCAGGAAAACGAAAAAAATTGGTTGCTCTCGAACAGTTGTCTGTGGATATATCGAGTCAATTTTTTGAGGACCTGCTAAGAAACCTGAAAATAGAATTTCGTAATCAACTCACAAAGTTGCAGTATCTGCAATTCAGTAGAAGTATATATCAAAACCAAATCAATTCCATCAGGCAACTTACACAAGCATACCAAAGACAGGTAGAACAAGGGAATGTACCACAGGGCGAGTACATCCGGTTAAAAGCCCTTGAACTGGAAATATTAAAAAACATTAATGACCTCAACAGGGATGTAAATGAAGCGCAGAAAGAATTAAAAATGTTGATGCGCTTACCTGCCGCTACACAACTGGAGATAACTGTTGATGGTTATTTGAAAGACACTGAGCAATTCCGCCAGCTAAATTTGAATGAGATTATTGAACAGGCTAAAATGCACCGTCCCGATTATAAAATTGCACAATTGGAAGAAAGTTATTTTAATAAGCTATATACATATGAAAAAGCACAGAGAGTACCTGACCTTATGCTAAAAACTGCTTATGACAGGGGCGGAAATGCAATGCTTGATTTTGTTGGTTTTGGTGTGGCCATAGACTTACCCGTCTTTAACCGTAATCAGGGCAATATCAAATATGCGCAAATTGGGATAGAGCAATCTAATATTTTACACCTGCAGGCGATCCTCAGCATAGAGAATGAAATTGTGCTTTCCGCACAAAATCTATCTAATGCCATAGCTTTTTTGGATGAAATTGAACCAGACTACGAAGCAACGCTTGACAGGCTGCTTACGAGTTATACGAAAAATTTCACTGACAGAAATATAAGTCTGCTCGAATATCTTGATTTTTTGGATGCGTATCTGGAAAATAAAAAAATCATTCTTGAAGCAGGTAAAGATGTCAATGAAAAGGCAGAGGAACTTAATTATTCCGTTGGATTAGATTTGATAAAATAAACACACTGGACTATAATGACTAAAACGACAATAAAACCAATAATGATTGGTTGCCTGGTAGCGCAATTTTTTTTCAGCAGTTGCAGTAATTCGGCAAAGCAAAACGGCAATTCAGGAAAAAATAATTACTGTGTGGGTGAAAACTTCAAATCAAAAATTGAATTAGAGCAACCGAAAAAGCAATTTGTAACAGAAGGAATTCCGCTTACCGGTGCTATAGAACCCAATCCCGATAAAGTAATTCATTTTGTTAGTTTGGTGAGTGGTATTATTTCCAATACTTCTTTCTCCTTAGGTGATCAAGTGAGCAAAGGGCAGGTATTGGCTGAGTTGAGAAGTACAGAATTAAGTTCCTTACAATCTGAATTGAAAACCTTGCAATCTCAAATAAGTGTTGCAGAGAATAAATTACAGTCCGTTCAATCTATGTTTAACGATGGAATAGCATCTCAAAAGGATTTATTGGAAGCACAAAGTGAACTGAATATTTTAGAGGCGGAAAAGGAAAAAGTCAATTCAAATTTGTCATTATTCAGTGCGAGCACGGAAAAAGGCGTATTTCAAATCAAGTCGCCCACATCAGGAATCGTTACATCAAAGTCCATATCAGCAGGAACACAAATTACAGCTGAAGGTGAATCTTTGTTCACAATTTCAGATCTAAGCGAAGTTTGGGTATTGGTAAATGTGTATGCCACCAATGTGATGAATATTGAAGCAGGAATGCAGGTAAACATCAAAACGCTCTCCTATCCTGGTGAGATTTTTGAAGGAAAAATTGCCGCTATTTCACAAGTATTTGATGCAGAAGCAAGGGTGCTGAAAGCAAGGGTTGTTTTACAGAACCCAAATCTCAAACTAAAACCGGGAATGATAGTGGATGTTACCGCTTTAAAGGAACTGAAAATCGAAGCATTAAGTATTTCCACATCTGCATTGATTTTTGACAATAATCAAAACTATGTGATGATATATAAAAATGATTGCGAAATAGAAACAAGGAATGTTGAAATCCTGTCTAAGAGCAACGGTCTTACCTTTCTTTCAAGTGGGATAAATGAGAATGAAAAAATTATTTCAAAAAACCACCTGCTGATCTACGAACAAATTAAAAACTTTCAAAACTAATTGAGATGCAGAAATTTGTTCAGGGTATCGTTGCCTTTTCATTAAAAAACTCCATCATTGTTTTTTTTCTCACTGCCTTATTGGTTGTGGCAGGAATAATTAGTTACATCAACACTCCCATTGAGGCTTTTCCTGATGTTACTAATACAAGGGCAAGAATCATTACCCAATGGCCGGGCAGAAGTGCCGAAGAAGTAGAAAAGTTTATTACGCTGCCAATTATGACAGCAGTAAATACTATTCCCAAAAAAGCAAGTGTTCGTTCTATTTCTTTATTTGGCTTATCGGTTGTTACTGTAATTTTTGAAGATGAAGTTGAGGACTTTTATGCCCAACAATATGCTGCCAATCGTTTGCAGGGAGTGGATTTGCCGGATGGTGCTGACGCAGGAATAGAGCCACCCTATGGAGCTACGGGAGAAATTTTCAGATATGTTTTAAAAAGCAATCTTCCCATTAAAGAACTCACAGCTATCCACGATTGGGTGATTGAACGTGAATTGGTTGCTGTGCCAGGGGTGGCTGATGTGGTGAGTTTTGGAGGTGAAGAGAAAATTTATGAAATTAAAATAAACCCCACCGAACTGGCAAATTATGACTTATCGCCATTGGAAGTTTTTGAAGCCGTTTCAAAAAGCAATATCAATGTAGGCGGTGATGTCATAGAGAGAGGTTCTCAGGCTTATGTGGTTCGTGGAGTTGGGCTACTTGAAAGCATTGAGGACATCGAAAACATACTGATTGAAACAAAAGGAACAACTCCGATTCTGGTAAAACATGTAGCAGAGGTTAAAGTATCAGCCAAACCAAGGCTGGGTGTGGTTGGTTTACAGGATGAAGATGATTTAGTTCAGGGAATTGTGGTAATGCTTCGTGGAGAAAACCCGGGTGAAGTGATTGCACGACTAAAAGAAAAAATAGTTGACCTGAACGAGCGCATCCTGCCAAAAGATGTGAAAATTGAACCTTTTATAGACCGTACAGAATTAGTAGATGCAACCGTAAGTACCGTTAGTAAAAACCTCATTGAAGGGATATTACTGGTTTCGATTATTGTTTTTGTATTCCTGTTCAATTGGAGAACTACGGTAATTGTTGCTTCTGTAATCCCACTTTCGTTCATGTTTGCTTTAATCATGTTGCGTATTCAGGGTTTGCCTGCAAACCTGATTTCTATGGGTGCTATTGATTTCGGTTTACTGTTGGAAGGTACCTTAGTTATTGTGGAAGCGGTATTTGTTGCAATGGAACGGAAAGCCCATCACGTGGGAATGAAAAAATTCAATCTTATGGCCAAAATGGGATTGATAAAGAAAAGTGCCGGAAGTGTAGCCACTTATATTGTCTTCGCCCAAATTATACTGATAGTTGCTCTTTTACCGATCTTTTCGTTTCAAAAAGTGGAGGGAAAAATGTTTTCTCCTTTGGCGTTTACGCTGGGTTATGCCCTGCTTGGTTCACTCATTTTAAGTATTACTTATGTCCCTGCGCTGTGCAAGGTTTTGTTAACTAAAAATATTGTTGAAAAAGAGAATTTTATCTCCAGCTTTTTCCGGAATAATCTGTACAAGCTCTTTTTATGGAGTAACAGAAAAAGGAAAGCTACACTTATTGGTTTTGGTGGAATTCTAACAGTATGTTCTGTGAGTTTTCTATTTTATGGAACAGAATTTATCCCCAAACTAAATGAGGGGGCTTTGTATGTAAGGGCAACGCTTCCTAATAGTGTAAATCTGGAAGAATCTGTCAGGCTTTCCAAAGAAATGAAAAACCTGATAAGGGAGTTTGAAGAAGTAAAATTTGTGCTGACACAAACTGGACGACCCAATGACGGAACAGATCCTACCGGATTTTTCAACATTGAATTTCATATACAACTCTATCCGGACAAAGAATGGAAACGAAATATCAAAAAGGATGCACTGATTGATGAAATGCGAAAAACTCTTCAATCCTACCCTGGAATAGTATTTGGCTTCAGTCAACCTATTCAGGATAATGTGGAAGAATATGTTGCCGGTGTAAAAAGTGCTTTGGTGATAAAAATATTTGGGGATGACCTTTTTGAGTTGGAAGACTACGCCGACCAGGTGGCTGATAATATTAGAGGCGTTAAAGGAATTACCGACATAAATGTTTACCGGAATATTGGTTTGCCAGAACTTCGTATTAAGTTGGATGAAAGCAAGATGGGGAAATATGGTGTTTCAATGGCAGAAGCGCAGGCAGTTATTGAAATGGCAATTGGCGGCAGAGCCGCAACGACATTTTATGAAAGCGAAAGGATGTTTGACGTCCGTATCCGGTTTCAAAAAGAATATCGCGACAACCAACAAAAAATCGGGGAAATTTTAATCCCTACAATGAGCGGGAAGAAAATCCCCTTAAGGGAAATAGCCGACATTAACTTTATTACCGGCCCAACTTTTATTTATCGCGAAGGAAGCAGTCGTTACATAGCTGTTGGTTTTAGTATTGAAGGCAGGGATTTGGGCAGCACTATTGCAGAAGCAAAAAAGGAAGTCGCCGAAAATGTAGAATTGCCGAAAGCAAATAAAATGATTTGGGCCGGCGAATTTGAAAGTAAAGAAAGAGCGAGTAAACAATTGGCATTAATTGTTCCGGCGGTTTTGTTGCTGATTTTATTTCTGTTATACTTCAACTTTGGGACAATTAAAGATACCTTGATTGCCGCAAGCACCATTCCTTATGCCTTTATTGGCGGTTTTCTTTCTCTTTGGGCAACGCAAACCATTTTTGGCATTTCCGCTGGTATCGGCTTTATCATCCTGTTTGGGGTAAATACCATTAACAGCATCATTCTGATTGCGGTGATGAAAGAAAATATGCGAAAAATGGACTTGCACGCAGCCATTTCAAATGGTGTGCATAGTCGTATTCGTCCAATTGTAATGATTGCCCTGATGGGTTCTATGGGTTTGCTCCCTGCTGCCTTGTCAACCGGAATGGGTTCTGAAATTCAAAAGCCCCTGGCAATTATGATAGTTGGCGGTTTACTAATCTGCATGATTTTATCCCTGACAGTATTGCCTCAAGTATTTTACTGGGCATACCGAAAATCAGAGCGTAAAAATGAAAAAGAACAATGATTTACTGTTCCTGTTTTTTCTTTTTGTAGCAATTTCTTGGAGGGACAATCTACTTGCTCAGTCCTATATAAATGCAAATGATTCAGCCGGAATTTATTTGACTTATAAAGATTTTGAGATTGGAAAATTAGTAAACGGATTTAAACCATATCAAAAGAATTATACCTTATGGCCAAAAGGTTTTTTCAAAAATAAAGACGTTGAATTGAAAACGCCCGATACAACGACTATGCACAAACGTTCAGACATATGGGGCTACAAAGATCATAAAGGACGTTTAATACGCGTATTTAATAATAAACATTACAAAATCTTATGCGATAAGGGATTGATAATTTATATCATTTATTCCCCGGTAAGATCTTCTTATCATTTCAGTAAAACACTGAATGATCCGATTTACCGCTTATCAAACAATAATTTAGCAGTTGTTTTTGCTGATAATCCTGATCTTTTGCTGAGAATTATTTCTGTTAAGAAAAAGCACTGGCTGGTTTGGGATGATAAGCAAGAGAGTTTTCTAATAAATGAACTTTATTCAGAAATTTAAATGCTTACACCTTTTCCACTCGGACAAAATTGAATTAAAAAAGTCCTGCCCCTATGAAAATATAAAATACGCAACCGCCAGACCGAGACGACAAGGACAGTGAAACTCATCAATAACACCAGGCTTGTGCCCGCTGCGGGTGACACGCTGGAATGTAGTTTTGTTTTATTATTTTCGTTCGTTCACGGGGGCAAAGAAGGCTTCGAAAACCGCAGCCGTCACAAACCCAACACGTTGTTCGTAAGTCTAAAGAAAAAAACAGCTTAACTTTAAAATTTAAAAAAATGAAAAGAATGAAAACAAAATCAAGATCGAAAGGCTTTATTTAACACTATTAATTGCCTTATTTGTATTGTCACTAAGTTCAGAATCAATGGCACAAGAACAAGGCTCTGCTGACTTTAAAGAATTCAAAATCACAATTGAAAAGACTGACAACGGACTTAAAATGTATAACCATAAAGGTAGTGCCTGGATTAATTTAAGCTTTAGTGACATTAATGACAAACCACAAGCAATTGATGAATATGGAATGACACAATCAGGCAAAGCATCTGCTAATAAGGACCCTAAACTCGCTGATTATCTTTTAACAATAATTAAGACAAAAGACGGAATTACTTTAACGGGGATTGAAGGAACTGCATGGAAAGAGTTAAGCTTTACTCTACCTGAAAATGGGAAACAATCGATTGACCAATTTGGAATGACAGAGTAAATAGCAAACGCCAACACAACATTATGGGGACAACATCTTTTACCGAATCGTCACTTTTTAAATACACAACCTTGCTGGTCGGTATTGCGCTTACAATTGCGGTGATGATTATAGCCGAATCACTGCTGGTTCCGTTTGCCTGGGCAGTAATGATTGCCTTAGCCTCTGTGAAGTTCCTGGATAAAATTGAACACCGGTTGAAGCTGAGTCGGATAGGGGTTACGCTGTCATTTGTTTTTCTGGTGTTGGTTTTTATAATATCTGTCCTCTACTTTTTCTATTTCGAAATCAGGCAGATAGTTACAAGTATGCCCGAAATCCAGGACAAAATTCAGGAACTGGCTGATAGGTTTACTTCCTTTTTAAGCAGCCTGGGTTTGGCTGTTTCGGGGGCCTTAGAAGGAAAAGATATCCGAAATTTTATTGTTAAAAATTCTTCTGTTTTCACCAACATGATTGCGGGTTTTGGAAGAACGATAGGGCAGATATTCCTGATTGCCATTTATTTATTCTTTCTGGTTTTATATCGCGATAATTATATCCAATTCATGACACTTCGCGACAAAACGAAAGATAAAATCCTCATAAACCGAAAGAGATTCAACGCCATTCTCGACATTGTCACGAGTTTCCTCTACGGATTATTAATCATTACTGTCGTGATGGCCACTATGCTCTTCGTTGTCTTTTTATTGGCAGGATTGAAATATGCACTGTTCTTTGCTGTTTTTGTTGGCTTATTGAGCCTGATTCCGTACCTGGGCATACCCATTGGCATGGTGGTAGTCTTTTTATTTGCATTGGTCACAAACGATGGGTGGATGGTGCCTTTATTGAGTATTGGAGGCATCTTTCTCTGTAATATTCTTCAGGAAAATGTTTTCAGGCCACTCATCATCGGCGATAAAATCAAACTGAATGCTTTCATGGTTTTCTTCTCCGTCATTATAGGCAGCATGATCTGGGGGATAGCCGGCATGATACTCTTCATGCCCCTGGTGGGAATTCTAAAACTTCTGCTTGAAAGCAACGAACGTACCAGACCAGTTTCGGTACTTTTTACGCATCTTCCAAAAAACATTAAATTTGAATTCAACAAGATCATCAGCAAGGAAGACCCCGTGCATGAAGAATGAGTCTTGAGGGCCCTTCAAACATTTTCTCTGGTGAAAATCACAATCATTGTTCATTGTGCCGTCACATTGCCCGAAACCACCGGCCTACTCTTCAACCAAAAAATCGAGTATTCGGGATTTGTTTTTATTAAATGTATCAATGCCATAGTCCCGGATAGCTTCCAGTTGCTCCTTATCCTGCACATCGATCCGCAGCTTGCCTTTTTTCAAAACATCCGGCGCTTCATTTGATTTGTAATAAGGATTGATGCGCAGATATTGATTTGGCTCAAGCATTTCACTGAGCAGATACCGGGTATAAACCATATTTGTATCGATCACCAGATTCACAAGACGCCCCATCCATTTGATCAATCCCCAATTGCCTGAGCCGATTTCTTTTTTCTCAAAATATGATCCCCCATCAGAACCACAGCCCAGGGATAGCATGCGGATATCCTGTATTTTTGAACCCAGACCTTTACGAAACGTATCATTTTTTCCATCGCCGGCAATCGAATAAGAAAATCCGATCAAAGCCGGATCGTTGGCAAAGTTGCCCCCTTCCCCGAATTGCTGGTAAATTGGCAGATTTACGGCGGCAGCTGATGTTCGAAGCCCAATATCCACCAGGCTTTCAACATGGCATTCAGGTGAAGCAGAATTGTATATTTTTATCTTAAACGACGGCGTTTCGCCAGGTTGCAACGCAGGGCTCAAATCGAGACTGGCAATGAGAAATATGGTGTTTTCACCATGTCTCTCATAAACGTCACCAAGGGTTTGGTCACAGCCAAATTTATCTTCAAGTAATTGCTTCAGGTTGTTATTCGGATATTTTGGTGCAAACAGATTCACAGGATTCCAGAGCTTCCTGAAAAAATTTGACGGGAGAATATAAGAAGCTTTGTTCTGGTAGATATCCATAATCTCCTCAGTGGCCAACCCTGCTGCCAGGGCAGTGGCGATGATACCTCCTGTTGCAGAACCGACAATCACATCGAAAAAATCTGTGACCGGTTTGCCTGTTTCCTTTTCAATCTGATTCAGCATTGTGGCCGGCATGAGTCCCCTTGTGCCACCACCATCTATCGAGAGGATTTTAATCTTTTTACCCATAACTACGCCAGCCCCATTTTAATGATAAAATCGTTCAGAAAAGTTCCTTTCGGATCCATTTGACTGCGTACCTGCCTCCATTTATCTGCCATCGGGTAGGTTTGTGCGATCATGCCATGATTCATATAGAGCATATTATTGACTTTTCCCCAGTGTGGTGTGCCTTCGAGGTTCATCATCATTTTCTGGTAGCGCTCCAAAATCTCATAATCGCCAATGGTTTTGTGGAGCAAGGGCACATCGATATATGCCGTTTCCCGATGATAGGATGGGGCCAGATACACTTCCGATGGCATCACGAAGCGAACCGGAATATGCGATGCCTGGTAAAGCCGGCCCTGGGTGGCATTTTTTTCGGCCAGTTCAAAGATCGCCTCGATCACTTCAACAATTTTCTCCGCGCTGGCATCAAAGGCAAATTCCGAGCTGATGCCGTGTCGTATTACTGATAAGCCACTCTGGTATAACACTTTAAAGCTTTTATTGTAATACAAATTATCTCTTGTGGCTTTTAGCGCACGCTCGATATTAGTGCCGGCATTTTCAGGATTCCTGTTGAGCCGTCGAATGGTGCTTTCAATCAGGTATTCTATATTTCCGAGTGTTGAGGAAAGGATGTTGCGTCTCCTCGCGCCCCAGCCCCGGGGCTTTTCGCTTTCTTTTATAATGCATTGCTTCACAATGGCGCAGGTATGGTCATTGGTCTTTTTGTTTTTATAGGGATTGACCCGGAACGCGACAAAATCTGTGTTATGCACCATACGCATAAACTCGCCGCTCAATAGTTGCTGCTTTAAATCACTCCAGTTTTCAATGTATCTCCGCTCCCTGATCCAGAAAGTCGGCTTCACTTCCATGGAAACCTCGTAGGCTATACCCATTGCTCCAAAGCTCAACACAGCCGAATAAAATACTTCATCATCCTGGATGAGTTCGATATCGGCTCCATATTTCGCTTCATGCAGCGCGCGATCAGTCATGCCATTATCAGGTTCGATCTGAAATATTTTTCCACCGCTACCCACCAGTTTAATTGAACAAACCAGATCAGGAAAGGCCGGTTGTTTGATGCCCGTTCCGTGCGTGCCGGTCATCAGTGCTCCGGAAACTGTTTGAAAATCCACAGCTCCCATATTTGGCAGTGCCAGGCCCAGTTCATCCAGTTTTTTATTGAGTACCATCAGAACGATTCCCGCCTCAATATCCACGAGATGCTTTTCCTTAAATGATTCCTTCAGCAATTCTTTTTCGGTTTTTCGCAATCCTTCCATCTTTTTCATGGAAATGAGATAGTCCCGGCAAACGGCGACTTCTGAAAATGAATGCCCTGAACCTACGGCTTTGACCCGCAGCCCATTTTGTTCGGCGTCCTGAATGATCCGGACGAGATCATCCTTACTTTCCGGATAGAAAAACCGCAGTGGTGTCACAACAATATTGCTTGTGGCGTTATGCCAGGTGTAGCGCTCTTTTGATATGGAGGTAAGTTCTTTTAGCATGGCTGGTATTTTTGAATTAATTCAGGCTATTCTGATTTCAGGATGTTTTTTGACAGAAATCCATTCATTGAACATTGCATTGGACAAATGAATGATGATGACAGGCAACAAGCTGGATGTATAAAACACAATGAGACAGGCAGCAAATCCATAGAAGATGCTAAAAATCGCAACCCTGTTTTGCTTAAAGTAATGAATGAGCGCGTATATACCTGTGCAAATAAGCGCTGAAGTCAATTCTGACAATCCACTCATATAGAGCGATTGCAAGACCAGGCCCCTGAACATAAACTCCAGAGCAATTATTTGCAGACACCATGTAAGCGTGCTGAGTATAAACAGTTGTTTCGTCCAGCGCGTCACACGGATTTCGGGAAATTCAGTCAGATTTTGATCGCTGCTTGCCGTGAGCAGATGGTAAATCAGCACGACGGGCAACAGAATAATCGTGACGATCATTGCCTCCCTGTTCCATAAAAAATGGATATTCAAATCATATAATGTAACATAGTCAGGTATGCCCCATTTATAAATCAACGCGACAGGCAAAACCACATAAAGTAAAAACAGCAAAATACGCCTCCGGTAAATGCGGTTTACATACGGATGACTGATATCAAACTGAATCTGAAATGTTTTGGGCAATCTGAGGGAGGCGGAGGCGGCATACCAGATTAAGAATCCGAAAGTTGCCAGCGCCAGTGAAAATGGCAGGTAATTGGTGATCATGGTAATTCAGGTTTGCACTAAAAATACAAAAATATTTTATCATGATGCAATATGTAACAAGTAATTAAGCAGAAAACCTATTTACCGCCATTCCGGAAATCTTAATCCATTACTCAAGTTTCGCAACTGTTATACAATATTGATATTCAGATATTTTTATTAGCGCACCTTTTTCAATGCGTTGATTTTCAGACATATAAAAATCCCATTTCGTGATGGATCAATTTGCGGACAGGGTGTCTTCTTAGCGCTTGTCGAAATTTTCGTTTTTCACCACAAAGGTCACCAGGGAAGGTAAAAAGCGCACTAAGTTATAAATACATGATTTAAAGATTTGCCTTAGAATACTTTTATCCACAAAACCTGAGTCCTTTATTTTTTACCTGACTCACCTGTGTCGGCCGCAAGTGCAATGACAGCCGGCTTTCTTTTGTTTATGATGCTGACGCCAAAAATTACAACTATGGTGCCGGCAGCCTGGTATATATCCAATTTTTCATTGAGAATAATAATCGCCATGATTATGGTAGATATTGGCCCTAAACTCCCATACAAGGCAAAATCTGACGCCCCCATTCTTTTTATTGCCTCGGAAATCAGGAAAGAAGGAATCACCGTAGAAAACACAGCCATCGCCAACCCAAGCGCGTAAACCTGCCATGGTTGATTGAATACTTCATGCGTGTTGATTACTGCATAATGGATAATTACCATGACGCAAGATACAATCATGGCGTAGGCAGTAAACCTGACCGGGCCAATGCGCGGTATCATCTGACCGCTCCCAACGAGATAGAAGGCATAGGTAAGTGCACTAAGAAAAATAAAGAATGCTCCTTTCCATAAGCCATCGGCCTCAAGACTCAGATCATTGGCAAATGCAATAAAAATACCTGCATAGGTTATCAAAATGGCATAGACCTGAATCCTGGACGGCTTTTTATTGAGAAAAACCCAGGTAATGATGACAACTAACGTAGGATATACAAAAAGAATGAGTCGCTCCAGACTGGCTGAAATAAACTGTAATCCGTAAAAATCAAAATAGCTTGCCAGATAATAGCCCAAAAATCCAAGGAGGATAAGCGAAAACAAATCCTTTCTCCGGAACGTGTAATCCTGGTGTTTTGCGGAAGCGCGATAGGCAATTACGGCGTAAAATGGCAATGCAAAAAGCATCCTCAGCAACAGAATAGTAAGCGCATCGGCATCGAATCGATAGGCCATTTTTACCATAATTGCCTTTGCAGAAAAGAGCACTATGCCGCTGATCGCCAAAAATGCCGCAAAGCCTGCTGAGTTTTTTTTATAGACCATTAATTAAATTTATAGTTCACTGCCCGGAACACCCTTCATCATGACAATAATGGCCGGATATTATAGTTCTTTGGCGGAAGCAAATTTACGCAAACACCTCAACAGAACAAGAAATGAAAAATGATCTGAATAAAGCCTTATGGCGCCTTATAACCAAGAAAGTTCAGGACAGCATTCTTATAACTTCTTCCAATGGGAATTTCGCAGTTAGCCACTTCAATAATTTCAGATGTAAAAGCCTTTATCTTATTTGATGAAACTAAAAATGATCTGTGCGTACGTACAAACTGGTTTTCCGGCAGCTTATTTTCTAACACGCTTATTTTTTCCCTGGTGATGATTGTTTCATTTTCAAGGTGAATTTTCACATAATCCTTCAGGCTTTCAATAAATAATATTCGGGAAACAGGCAACTTAATAATTTTTCGCTCCGACCTCACAAAAATATATGCCTCATCGCTTTGTCCGGCTGAACTCATAATCCTGACATCGGGTCGATCAAAGCCGGATAACTGATAATACTTTGATATGGATTTAAAAAACCTATCAAAGGAGACCGGTTTTAACAAATAATCAATCGCATCGAGCTCATATGCTTCCAGGGCAAAATCACGATAAGCTGTTGTAATAATGATAGAGGGGTTTTTTTTGAGCGATTTCAACAATTCAATTCCAGATATCTCCGGCATTTCGACATCCAGGAAAACCAGATCAATGTGATTTTTCATTAATACATCAAAAGCCTCTATGGCATTCCGGCAACTGAAGGCAAGTTCCAGGCTGGGTATTTTACTTATGTGATTCTCAATCACCCTGATGGCCAGTGGTTCATCATCAACTATCAGACATTTCGTTTTCATGATCTGGTGGGTTTGTTGATATCAAGGCTAACACAATAATTGTCAAAATTCTCATCAATGTCCATTCTGAAATCGTCTTTATAAATAAGCTGAAGCCTGTTTTGTAAATTTTCAAGGCCGATTCCGCCAGCCTTATCCTGTTGTCTTTTTCGGTTGTTCACACTATTCTCGATTCTAAAGGAAAATACTTTATTCTGCATTTCCATGCTGATTCTGATCCATGCTTTTGTAACGACTCCTGAAACACCATGTTTGAAGCTGTTTTCAAGAAGCGTCATGAAGAGCATTGGTGGAGTGGATAATCCGGAAAAATCTCCTTTGTGTTCCATAATCACAGACAATCTGTCTCCGTATCTTAATTTTTCAAGTGAAATGTAATTTTCCATTTGTTCCAGTTCTTTCTCGAAGGGAACAAATTCCGCATTGCACTGATACAAAACATAATCGAGCAGCGAACTGATTTTCAAAACCACATCAGCAGCCTTATCAGACTTTTCAAGTGTAAGGGCATACAAATTATTCAAAGTATTGAATAAAAAGTGGGGGTGTAGCTGCGCTTTTAAAAATTTTAGTTCTGCTTCAACTTTTTCGCTTTTCAGCTTTTGAATCTCAATCTGGTTGGATTGATAATGACTTGCCAATTTTATCGCTGCCCCAAGGAATACTACCAGGTACATGCCTGCAATAAGGATCAGCGCATTTGTATTAGAAGGATGTAGTGAAGCCAGATTCAATTCCGCAACCAGTACAAAAATCCCGATTACTGTTACCATTTCTATATAAAAAGAAACGATGATGGTATAAACGAAATACAAAATAAATCTGCCGTATTTTTTTCTGAACAGGTATTTCGGTATCAGCCAATAATTCAGGAAGTAAGTTGTAATGATCGTTGCAGGCAACAGGATGATGACAAACGAAAATGTGATTCTGTAACTGATGTTTTTATAACCGAAAAACAAAGTATAAAACACCAGCACCGACAACCAGAACAAAACGTGCAACAGCCAGCGTCTGCCCCTGCTTCCAGACCATTTTTGATCAACTTGATTTTGCCATAAACTCTTCATTATAACAAAAGTGCCTAAAAAATGAATATCCTCAATTGAAAATCGACGAATAGCGGTTTAGTGGCTCTTTTCGACTGCATTTGAAAAGCAAATAACCTTATTGCCGGTCATAAAGTTTTCTGGCTTTGCGAGTCTGCAGATCGTCTATTTTTTGTTTTTTGTGCTTTTCGTCATGGTATTATTGTATAAATATTCGTTTACACTAAATTTAAATTATCATGACTTTTGCAGAATTTCATTGGATGGGCGGTACATTGTTTATGACGGTACTTTCCATTTGTCTTACTTTAATCATTGCGATAGCGATCCTGAACATGATCAGGGTATTAAAAGGCACATACGAAGCGGAAAAACAAATCCTGATTATTCCAGACATTAAATCTATTGGGATTTTCGCTATTATTTGGGGAATCTTCGGGCAAAGCATCGGTCTGTTTTCAGCCCTACAGGCGATCGAAGCAGCTGCCGACATCTCTCCTGCTATGATTTTCGGAGGTTTGAAGGTTTCATTTATCACGACGCTCTATGGGACTTTCATATTTCTGATCGCGTGGCTGATTTCTTTCGCGATGATAAACTGGAGCAGAAAAGCCGCCTGAAAGTCAAAGCTTTGTCACAATCAACTTCGCTTATTCTCACTTTTAAGTTTGAATAAGCAGGTTGTTTGCCTTTTCCAAAGACAAGAAAAAAATTTCCTGCCTTATCCTGCCTTCCTGATTTCTGACGGTGTGACTTTGTAGTATGCTTTAAATGCAGTGGAAAAATAGGTCGGTGAGGCAAATCCACATTCATCAGCGACCTCCGTGATCGCCAGGTCTGAATGCGCAAGCAGATCGTGTGCCTTCCGCAAGCGCATGGTATTGATGTATTCATTTACAGAACTGCCGAGCAGCACTTTCACCTTCCTGTACAATTGCATTCGCGAAAAGCCAAGCTCTTCGCACAGCTCATTCACTCCAAATCCGGAATCCTGCAAACGCGCTTTCACCAGGCGCTTAAAATTATCGACAAACTGCTTGTCAGGATCAATGGGTTTCGAAATATGTTCTGATGCTTCCTGGTCGGAATAAGCTTCATTCAGGTAGCGGGATTTTAACATCGCTCTGATCTGCAACAAATTATGAATATTTTCTTCAAGAAAGTTAAAGTCAAACGGCTTGGTGATATACACATCGGCACCGGCGCGAATGCCTGAAAGTTGCTCTTCTGCTTCAGACTTTGCGGTGAGCAGAATCACCGGAATATGCGACGTGCGATTATCCGTTTTTAGATTTTTAGTTACAGTCAGGCCGTCCTTTCCCGGAATCATTACATCACATATCACAATGTCGGGAATCTGCAGTACGGCCGTTTCCAGACCCGTATCGCCGTCTGGCGCTGTCAGTACATGGTACTTTTGTTTCAGCTTTCGCCGTAATAAATCACATAATTCCTGATTGTCCTCGATGATCAGTATCGTTGCCCGCTTATCAGTTTCATAAAGGTGATCTTCGTGCTCCGGCCTGATGAGCACTGCCTCATCCGGCAAACTGACCATAAAATCCTCCATCACTTCCTGTGTCGCAATTTCCAAATCGCTGAAATGGTCACGGCCTGTTTTAAGCATGATCGTAAACTCGGTACCGACATTTTTTTCGCTCTTTACTGTAATGGAGCCCTTGTGAAGATGTATGATCTCCCTTGATAGCGCCAACCCAAGACCCGTTCCAAAATCAGCATTCAGACCTGAATAAAACCTGTCGAACGCGTGGCGGGCCTGTTCATCTGTCATCCCCTTTCCATTGTCTTCAACCTCGATCCGGACCTGACCGGCTTTCAAATCCTGGTGTATCCTGATATGGATAAATCCTGATTTTCCGGTAAACTTAAACGCGTTGGAGAGCAAATTGAAAATTACCTTATCGAGCCAGTTCCTGTCGAACCAAAGTTTTATGACCGGACTGTTTGCCGTGAGATCAAGGTCGATATGCTCTTTTTTGGCCACCGATTCAAAACCAGAAACCATCTCCTTGACAAACGCAACCAGATCATATTCTGCTACTTTGATGTAAAGCTTGTCGTCTTCAATTTTCCGGAAGGCCATCAACTGATTTACCAACCGCAGGAGTCGCAATGAATTTTTTCTGATCAACTGCATTTCCTTTATGATTTCGCGGTCTTTGCGCAGCTTTTCGTGATTGATCAATTCCCCAATCGGCCCCAATATCAGGGTAAGCGGTGTACGGAATTCATGCGAAATATTTGTAAAAAATCTGACTTTGGCATTGGTGGCTTCCTCAGCCAAAGTTGCGATACGCTCAATTTCTTCCTTTTGAGTGCTGATCATTTCGTTCCTGGCTTTCAGCGACTTATTTGCCAATCTGTTTTCGCGCAGGGCATACAGGGCATAGGCCCCCAACAGGATACTCAGGGTCAGAAAGCCAAGCAATCCGTACAATGCTATTTGCTGATTCTGATATATTCTCAATTGATCTTCGATCCGGTTTTGCTGCCGCTCAATTTCTTTTTGCTTGCTCAGTATCTCATCCGTTTGAAGCTTCATGATCCGCACATTGGCTGCATCGATCACGGTTGTCTGCAGTGGATTTTCCTTTTCATAAGGCAGCCCCAAAAGAATATTATAGGCTGTTCTTACGGCCACATCTCCTCCCGTAGGATAAAGGAATGTGGCATGCAGTATGCCATCGTGCACCATTTGGAGGCCCCCACCCGGTCCGGCCAGGGCATCAACACCAATGAATGCGCATTGCTGTTCTTTCCTGCTTTCTTTAAAAACCTCATACGCACCCAGGGCCATCTGGTCATTGTGGGCAAAAACAACCCGGGCATCTTCTACCTGCTCAAACTGATCCCGCAGAAGCGTGATGGCATTGCCCCTTGTCCAATCTGCATAGATGTTTACAACTTCCAAATCAGGTGTGTTCAAGGCTGATATAAAACCTTCATTTCGCGCTGATGCGGGTGAGGAGCCTGCAAGGCCCCAGACTTGAACCACCTTATCACCCGGCTGTACCAGTTCGTCAACATACCGGCCGGCTATCCGGCCAATTTCATGATTATCAGCCCCCACAAAGGCAGTGAACAAACCCGAGCTGATCCTGCGGTCAAGAATGATGACAGGGATGCCCTTATTGAAGGCCATTTCGACAACCGGTGTTATGGGCGCTGATTCGTTCGGAGAAACCATCAGTAAATCGACACCCGATTCAATGAATTCCCCGATGTGCCGGATCTGTTGCGCATTGTCTCCGCCGGCATCTTTAATTTCCAGAGAAAGTGCGTCCTGGTAAAAGAATATTTCGCGCCTCATCTCCTGATGCATGGTCTGGCGCCAGAGATCGTCACTCACACACTGTGAAAAGCCAATTTTGTAGGTCCTTTTTTCAACCGGTTCTGAGCAGGTAAATAACAAAAACGTGATGAGCAGAAAAACAGGCAACAGAAGTTGCCCTGGAAAAATGAATAAATGTGTGCACTTACTTTTTGACATCAGCCAAAAATAAACTAAGAAATTAAATCCTCTGCATGGTTTTCAGGATATATTATCATTGTTTTAACGACTGTGCATGTGCAGAAGCAGAATAGACATACACTTTTTTTTCGAAGTAAACACAAATTGCTGACAGGGCATTGAAAAGCCTCTATGGTTGACATGACAATAGCCAGAGCCAGTGTTTTAAAGCTAAACGATAAACAAATGAATGCTGTATATAAAAGGTTGGTGAAATGGTTGGCGGAAGCCACTCAATTGATAGAAAGCTCTTTTCCGGAACCAGGCAGGCAAAAAGCCTATAAAGAATTGATATCTGAACGCACCATTTTATTCACCACAAATGGCACAGTTTAGCACAGCGAAAAAATCTTTTTAAATCCGTGAAAATCTGTGGTAAAAAGAAAAATGCTCCATTTCAATGCGGCCTGAATAGTGAGGGCTAAAACGAAAAGACAAATAAAGCGCCTACACAAAACAAGTCACAAACAAAGCCTGTAATTGGTAAATGGTCAGACAAAGACAAATCAGTCTGATTATTTTAGATTTCCAAAACACCCCCTTAATAGTCTCAAAGATATGGTAGCGTTTATGCCTCCGGTGCAATTCGGCGGTCGGATCTGTAATATTACGGGAAATGAAATATAATAAACCGGGAAATTACGGGTTAGTCTGCAAGTTTTGTATTTTTACTTATGATGTTTATCGGTTTCGTCGCCACAGACATCATAATTCCGGCAGCGTGTATCAGTTCTAACTTTTAATTTGTCTGAAATGAACTAAAATTCCGGTATAAAATCTTTCTTGATAGTCAATAAAAACAATAAAAACCCAGAAATATGAAAACTAAGCGCAGAAAATTCATCATCAATTCCGCAGCCGCTGGAATTGGCGTCATCGCATTTCCCACTATTTTAAAAGCCGGCAAAGTACCGGCCAATGAGAAAGTTGTGGTTGGCCTCATTGGCTGCAAAGGCATGGGGTTTAGTAACCTAAAAGCTTTTCTGGCACAGCCGGGCGTCGAATGCGGCGGACTGTGCGATGTGGACAGCAATGTTTTGAACGAGCGTGCAGCAGAGACGGAACAAATTACCGGCAAGAAGCCGAGATTATATGCCGACTACAGAAAAATGCTGGAGGAAAAAGATATTGATGCGGTCATCGTCGGCACGCCGGATCACTGGCACTGTCTGCAAATGGTGGATGCCTGCGATGCAGGCAAGGATGTTTACTGTGAAAAACCACTCGGTAATTCCATCGATGAATGCAATGTGATGCTCAGAGCAGCCGAAAAGTACAACAAGGTTGTGCAGGTCGGTCAGTGGCAGCGCAGTGACCCGCACTGGCAGAATGCCGTGAAATACCTTCACGAAGGGCACATAGGAAGAATCAGAACCGTGAAGGCATGGTCTAATGTCGGATGGAAAGGTTCGATACCTGTGTTGCCGGATGAAGCGGTGCCTGCGGGCGTGGATTACGATATGTGGCTTGGTCCGGCGCCAAAGCGACCTTTCAATATGAACCGGTTTCACTTTACTTTCCGCTGGTACTGGGATTATGCCGGAGGTCTGATGACCGACTGGGGCGTGCATCTGCTTGACTATGCTTTGTTCGGCATGAATGAGTATGTTCCAAAATCAATCATGGCTACCGGAGGCAAATATGCATTTCCGGAAGATGCCATGGAAACCCCCGATACCTTAACGGCAGTTTATGACTTTGGCGATTTCGGACTGATATGGGAGCACACCATTGGCATTTATGGTGCCAATTATGGCAGGGGCCATGGTGTGGCCTTCGTGGGTGAACACGGCACAGTTGTCGTTGACCGTCAGGGCTGGGAAATGATACCCGAATCCAGAGGTTACGGTGTAAAGGAAGGGCTCGAAGCAGTTCCCTTACAAAAAAGCA
>CAYZWN010000067.1:0-20339 GCA_964482185.1 uncultured Roseivirgaceae bacterium | reverse complement strand
TCCAAAGCGCTGTCCTCTACAGTAGAAAATAGGGGAAATAGCCAAAGTCCAGTGGCCTGTCGGGGGACAGGCCATGGAACAAGGGGACAGGCCATGGAGCAAGGGGTATTCCCATCTTTCACACCGCTATCCCGACTCCAATCAAAATATGAAACCCAGCCTGATGCCACCATTTAGCAAAAAGCCGGTAAAGCCGAAGTCTGTC
The DNA here is from genome assembly GCA_964482185.1 of uncultured Roseivirgaceae bacterium. GTDB lineage: Bacteria > Bacteroidota > Bacteroidia > Cytophagales > Cyclobacteriaceae > JAAUQL01. The sequence goes on along the minus strand of CAYZWN010000067.1, from coordinate 20,134 downwards.
CAATAATCATTGAAATCATCCATGATTTCCCAATTATCATCAAAGGCAAGACGCAAACCGATGCCACCATACAAATCGAGAGCAAAGCGATCAAAAATGAATTGCATTCCAAAATCGGCATTGAAACCCGGGCGATATATCTTTGAGGTAACTTCCTGTGTTGTAAACCGGATATAATCAATTCCATCCTCAGTAAAAACTTCCGGCACCTCTTCCGGCCCCGTTAAACGAAAGGATTGAAACATCGGTCCTGTGGCAAAATAAACATTGGTGCGGGGCACGCCATTTTCGTTAACACGGGTGGAATGCGACAAAAAAGTTTTGTAACAGGCATTTAACCCGATCCCGGACATTGTTTCATAGGCCTCATATCCATTCCGGTCTGTGAAGAATTGGGGCGAGAAAACCATCCATTTCTTGCTGTTGTTCATTTTCATTTCATAGTCCAGACGCATGCCGGAAAGCGCTACGTATTGTGGGACGATGAACAATGCATGATTGAAGTCTGGAAACGGATCCTGTTTTTGGGTGTGCTGCCCCCGGCAATCAACAACCCAAGAAAAGTACACGAGAACCGCGATTGCAAAAAGTCGCAACATCAGAATGCGTAGTAGCTGATTTGGGCAAATTGTGCTGCATCAAACTGATAAAATCCGTCATCGGCAGTAACAAGCAACTGATTTCGGTGAAAAATCACATCGTTGGCCGGTATATCGGGAATATGATCGACCAGCCTGATATCAAACACATTGCTGACATCCAATACTTTGATTCCATCATCACAAACAAATAAAGTACCTTCATGAATGGCCAGTCCTTTGGGGTTGGTCATTTGAAAAGTATTGATTAACAAAGGGTTGCTGATATTGCTCAGATCAAGAATCTGCAATTCATTGACAGGAAGGCCGCAATTCGTCCCTGTTCGCAGTGTCAGATAAGCATACCTGCCATCTGTTACAACCGGATCACAAGATACGATATGCATATATTCAGAAATGAACTGTGGCCTTGCCGGTGATGAGATATCATAAATCAAGACGCCTGACTGCATGCCCAGAAATAATAAATCCCCAAATGGAAAGATCGTCTCTATTCCCCAACCTGCCTGCTCATTGGAAAGCAGTCTGCTTTCATTTTCCTTTGAAATGTCAAAAACTTTCAGGCGTTGGTCATCCACCACATAAAGGATGCTTTCCTTTATGGCAAATCTGGCTGTTGAGCCTCCTTTTGAAGTTTCAAAATTACCCTGGTCGGTGATTGCATTGAAGGAAGCATCATCACAGGCAAAACCAAACACAAGTATTAATAAGTATATAAGATTTTTTTTCATGGCTAATTTTGTTCGTAGCGTACGATAATTGTGCCTTCGGGTCTGTTTTTAGAAAAACGATTCAAATCTGAACCGTCCGGGGGAATCAATTCAGGGAGAACGCTTCTGTTACGACTTACCACAGCGATACTTTTTGACAAAGGATCCGGCTTCACTCCTATCAAATCCACAGCATTGTTGGCATAAATCAATCCCGATTTTACAGCTACATCCGTGCAGCCATCGATCTGGATAAAACCCAGATTTTTGGGAGCGGCCGCATCTGTATTATCGATGACATGGATACCCCGGTATTGCTCGATAACAAAGATAAACTGGTTATAAACCCATATTTTGCCGGGTCGCTCAATTTCCCTGGCATCATGCCATTGCACGGCTGATTCGAGGTTGCCACGCGTCATCAGGATTGGTTTGTAACTGTTTGTTCTGTTCGTGAAAGCAAGGATTAAAAAAACAAGTGCCGGAACCAGAATCGGCAGTGAAATCCATTTGTGATAGTTCTTCATGAGGTTAGGTTGCTTTATCTTTTAGTTGAACAATGACTAAAAGACACGCGAAGCTTTGGTAAGGTTGAAACCACTTTGCGAAAGTCCGGATTTTTATTGGTCTATATAAGTTTGGATAACCAATCCCTGAATCCGAGTGTGCTTTGCGCTATTGTTTATAATACTTCAATGCTTCCGGAATCTGCTCATTCAGGTCTTTGATCCTTGTACTGTGGGAAGGGTGTGTTGATAAAAACTCAGGAGGGGCGTCGCCACCGCTCATGGATGCCATCCGCTCCCAGAACTTTGGCGCTTCTCTTGGATCATAACCGGCCATAGCCATAAAAATGAGCCCCATTTTATCAGCTTCAGATTCGTGCAGCCTGCTGAAAGGCAGCATGACGCCAACATTTGATCCAAGGCCATATGCGGTATTAAAAAGTTGTCGGGTCTGTGCCGGTTTATTGGCGAGTGCCACATCCAGCGCCACACCGCCCATTTGTTGCATCAGGCCCTGCGACATACGCTCGGCACCATGGTTGGCTATGGCATGCGCTACTTCGTGGCCCATTACTACGGCCACGCCGGTCTCATCCTGACAAACGGGCATGATACCGGTATAGAAAACCACCTTTCCGCCAGGCATGCACCAGGCGTTTACAACGTTTTCATCAATGAGGTTAAATTCCCATGCATACCCTTTAAGCTGGTCTGACCAATTGTTTTGTGCCATAAATTCTTCTACAGCCTTCTGTATTCTTTCCCCCACCCTTTTTACCATGGCCACCTGATCTTTATTGGCCGAAAGCTTAGCGCTGTCAAGAACAGTCTTATAGCTATCATAACTCATGGGCATTATCTGGCTGTTAGGAACAAGCGATAGCTGTTTGCGACCTGTTACCGGTACAGTGGCGCAATCAAAGCAGAAAAGCGCGATAAAAAGCAGTGAAAGTATCTTATTCATGTTATTGCATCATTTAATTAACCATGCAAAAAAAGAACATATAAACAGAATTGGCAATCAAATCCTTAAAAAGAAATAATTATCAAAATTATCATGCATTGATTTCAATGGTAAAGATTGGCTGTTTATTTTCGGCCTTTAACCCAGTTGTCATGAAAATACTCGCGATCGGCCGCAACTATGCCGAGCATATCAAAGAGCTGAACAATGAAAGGCCGGATGAACCTGTCATTTTCACGAAGCCGGAAACAGCATTATTGCTTAAAAATGCACCGTTTTACTATCCCGATTTCTCAACAAACATCCATTATGAGGTTGAGATTATTCTAAGAATTTGCAAGAACGGAAAGTATATTGATTCCAAATTTGCCGGTAATTATTTCGATGCCATTGGAGTGGGAATTGATTTTACTGCGAGAGATTTGCAGGATAAAGCCAAGGCCAAGGGGTTGCCATGGGCACTGGCCAAAGGCTTTAACGGCTCAGCGCCTGTTTCAAATTTCATTGATAAAAACAAATTCAATGACATCAGGAGCCTGAATTTCAGCTTGAATATTGATGGCGAGACAAAACAAAAAGGAAATACTTCACTGATGCTATTTTCGTTTGAAGACATCATATCATACATTTCGAAATTTATCATGCTAAAAAAAGGAGACATCATTTTTACAGGTACGCCAAGCGGTGTCGGGCCGATTGCGATTGGCAATAAGTTGGAGGCGTTTATCGAGGAAGAAAAACTACTGGAGGTTGAAATTAAATAGCGCATTACTACTTTTTATATTCTTTTTTGGCCACGGTACTTCAGGCCAGGAAAACCCCTATCTGTTTCCTGTACGGCCAGGCCAGCAAAATTTCCTTTCCGGCACAATGGGCGAAATGCGTGGCGCCCATTTCCATGCCGGCATGGACGTAAAAACCGGAGGTGTAACCGGATATAATATTTATGCGTCGGCTGACGGGTATATTTCGCGAATAAAGGTGGAAGGTGGCGGTTATGGCAATGCACTGTACATCCAGCACCCGCAATTGGGCACCACCACGGTTTATGGCCATCTCCTGAGTTTTCATGATAAAATAGGTGAATACGTATTGCAAGAACAGTACAGAAGAAAAAGTTTTGCAGTTGATCTGTATCCTGAAAGAAACTTATTCAAAGTATCCAAAGGCGATATCATTGCCCTTTCCGGAAACTCAGGCAGCTCCGGCGGACCACATCTGCATTTCGAAATTCGCGACAGCAGGCAACTTCCAATGAATCCGCTCGATTTTGGCTTCACTGAGGTCAAAGACAATATCAGCCCGGTGGTACAGAAAATTGCCCTCAAGACAATTAATAAAAACTCAAGAATTGACCACCAGTTCGGTTTATTTGAATTCACACCTTCTAAACTCAATAACACCTACGGGTTGAGCAAACCAATCGAAGTTTATGGGGAAATAGGCGTTTTGCTGATGGGCTATGATCAACTTAACGGCGCCTCCAATAAAAATGGAATCCCACATCTCAGCATGACACTCGACGGCAAAACAGTCATCGATATCACAATAGATAAAGTCTCGTTTTCTGATTCAAGAAATGTGCTCTGCTACCGCGATTACGAGTTGAATACCACAGAAAAAAAGAGCTTCCGAAAACTGTATATAGATGATGGCAACGAACTGAATGTATATAATAAACATATAAACCGGGGCATCATTTCGATCCGCGATACACTTACACATGATCTGACAATTGAAGTTGGAGATGCACACGGCAACAAGTCGGTCGTAAAACTTCAGCTGAAAGGCACAATTCCATCAGTTACGGCAGATAAAGTCTCTACAGGCTTTAGGCCTTTCCGGCACAAAGTGGTTGACAACACGCTCGTGTTTATGGGCAAAAAAGCGGAAAACAATGGATTTTTTGCGCACATTTTTGCCAACAGGATGGAGCACGAACTATCCCCGGCCTATTATGTAAATGATTACTCCGTGTATCTCTGGGATTTAAGGACAGGACTTCCTGATTCGATAGAGTTATGTGGTGAAAATATTTATCCGGGCCTGGAAACGATGGTACCTTCCGGAAAAGAATTCAGGTATTTCAAAAATGAGTTTGATTTGTATTTTTATCAAAAAACCTTATTCGATACCCTTTATCTGAAGACTGACTATATCGATGAAATTGTGGATAATAGAGAAGTATTCGAAATTAGTGAAGACATTTATCCGCTCCATAGAAACATGAAAATCAGTCTGAAACCCAGGCTCTCTTATCAAAGAAAAGACAAGATATCGGCATACTACACAACGGATTTTAAAAACTTTGCCTACCAGGGCGGTGAATGGAAAGGCAACAGATTTGAATTCCTGACCAGGACACTTGGGAAATACACACTACTTGCAGATACCATTCCGCCTGAAATCAGGATTATTCAACAGGACAAGGATCAATTCAGGTGTTATATCAAAGATGCATTGTCAGGTGTTGGAGATTATGAATTACGCATAAACGGGGAGTGGGTACTTTTGAACCATGATCCGAAAAACAATTATCTGTGGTCAGAAAAGCTGGATAAAAATAAGCCTTTCGCCGGGTTGCTCGAACTAAAAGTGCGCGATAAGGTTAATAATGAAAAAGTTTATCAAACCACAATAAAGTAAAATTATGAGCATAAAAGTTGGAGATGCCGCCCCGGATTTTGAGGTCAATGACCAGGCCGGTAAAAATGTAAAACTGTCAGATTTCAAGGGCAAAAAGGTTGTCCTGTATTTTTATCCTAAAGATAATACGCCTGGATGTACTGCCGAAGCATGCAACCTGCGCGACAACTACGAAGCTTTGCAAAAGGCCGGCTATGTGGTGTTTGGCGTAAGCACGGACAATGAGAAATCACATCAGAAATTCATTGACAAATTTGAGTTGCCTTTTCCGCTCCTTGCCGACACGGACAAGCAGCTGCATGAAAAATACGGAACCTGGGTCGAAAAATCGATGTATGGGAAAAAGTATATGGGCACAGCCAGGGTTACATTTGTCATCGACGAAAACGGAATGATCGAAGAGATAATTGAAAAGGTTAAAACAAAAGATCACACAGCGCAAATACTCAAATAGTCTGAAATATCATATAATTTCAATTGTCATCCTACCTGATATTGGGATGACATTTTTTATAATCAGGTTAATGGTATAGAGTGCAATGGTCACTGGTCAATGTGAGCCCTCATGAAATAGGCTGACAGGTTATTAAATTTTCTATATCCCTACCCTACTGCCATGTTAACATCAACCTGTCCGCCTTCCAAAATTAAATGAGCAGGATAAGATTCTTTTCAAAGTTCAATAAGCTTTAGACGAAGCACCAACTTTGCGCCTTCGCGTCTTTGCGGGTTATTTCAATTCACATTTCGATTTGCTGTTAAATATAAATAAGCATTATTTCAATTGATAAGGTTTGGAGTAAATTTGTACAACCGCTGAGACGCTGAGACGCTAAGGCTTTATTCCTATTAAATACAAACCTTGAGTCTTTACCCTTCCCGGGAAAAGATCGGTCATCAAATCATTGACGCGATATATGGCTGTTTATTAAACAGAAACAATTTTATTCTATTTTTTAAAACATAGGTTTTCAATCCATATAGTGCTTATTTTTATAATCCGGAAAGGAATCCGGCGTTTCCTGAGATATGGTCAGATTTTTTAAATATCATTTTTTTATCTGGGTGCTGATGTTGTTCTTCAGCAAAACTGCCATTTCGCAAATTCCTCAACAAAAAATACCGGAACGTACACGCATTCTATTTCTTCTTGACGGATCGGGCAGTATGCTGGCCAGATGGGAAAATACACACCGTATTACTGTTGCTAAAAAACTGCTGTCGGAAATGATCGATTCGTTGCGCGAGGTTCGAAATCTCGAGTTGGCGCTCCGCATTTACGGCCACCAGTACGACCAAAGGCTTCGCCGCTGTGATGACAGCAAACTCGAGGTGCCCTTCTCAAGGGAAAATCATAGCAGAATCATCAGCGTACTGAAAAATCTGGGTCCCAAAGGCAATACGCCCATTGCCTATTCACTGGAACAGGCTGCAAACGATTTTCCCAACGGCAACGATGCCCGGAATATCATCATCATAATTACAGATGGCATTGAATCGTGCGGTGGCGATCCATGTGCCGTCTCTTTGGCCTTGCAGAAAAAAGGCATTTTCCTCAAGCCGTTTATCATCGGAATCGGGATGGATCATGAATTTGAAGCACAATTCGGCTGCATGGGCTCGTTTTATGATGCTGCAAATATTTCCGAATTCAAGATGGCGCTTAACAGAGCTTTGTTTCAAACCCTTGGCAAAACCACGGTTTCAGTCGAATTATTGGATTTGGATAAAAAACCCACAGAAACCAATGTCAACGTTTCATTTATCAACCATTTCACACAGACTTCGGCATTTGAATTTGTTCATTACCGCGATGCAAATGGCAAACCTGATTCGGTGCAGGTCGATCCGGTGCTGAATTATGATATTGTGGTCAATACCATCCCACAGGTAAGGCAAAACAATGTGGAAATCAAAGCCGGACAGCACAATGTGGTTAAAATCCAGGCGCCGCAGGGCTGGATAAGGATCAATCAGCCTGGCGTATCGGAATACAGGGAGGGTGTGATGGCGCTCATTCGCAAGCCTGGTTCTTCCGAAACTCTCACCACATTGATGGTTCCGGATCAGGCTAAACTTCTTGCCGGAAAATATGATATCGAATGTACTACGCTGCCCCGAAAGATGTTTGTTCAAGTTCAGGTTCAGCAGGGTCAGACATTGCCTCTGGCGTTGGAACAACCCGGAGTTGTAAACTTTATTGCAAGCGCCTATGGCATTGGAAGCATTTATGAAATATTTGAAAATGGCACGCAAAAATGGATTCATAATCTCGACCCGCGTTCGCTCAGACAAACCATTGCCATCCAGCCGGGCAGGTATAAAGTCGTGTTCAGGTCAGAAAATGCCAAAGGCAGCAAATTCACAACCATCAACCATTTTGAAATAAAACCAGGCAGTTCTTTCAATATCCGTCTTTGAGTTTTGGGACTGTTGGTTTAGCGTTGTATTTTGAACCCGAAAACGCTCAAAGTCCCATGAAGAAATTCTTCTTAATTTTTATACCTGTTTTATTGCTTTTTTTGCCATACTGCCAACCCCGCTCAAATTATTCAGATAAAGATCATTCTTTGTTGGACTACGTCGATCCGCTGATCGGAACAGGAATTGCCACCACTCCCAGCGCGGTGAAGCACAGTGTTTCCGGCTCTGAATTGCGCGGACAAACCTACCCTGCTGTTGGCGTTCCGCACGGCATGACGCAATGGTCGCCCCAAACCCGGGCTTCAGAACAAAAATGCCTGCCCCCCTATTATTTTGAAGACACGGATATTCAGGGCTTCAGGGCCACCCACTGGATGACCGGATCGTGCACGCAGGATTATGGGTCTTTTACAATTATGCCTATTGCAGGAAAAGTGATCACATCTGCTGCCGAACGGGCCTCCGGTTTTTACAGAGATGAAGAAATAACCAGACCTGATTACTACAGTCTTACTTTGAATAAATACAACATTGCTGCAGAAATGACGGCCTCTTCACGAGCAGGAATACTTCGGTTCAAATTTCATTCACACAATAAGAAGCCATATATCCTCATTGAACCAAACAGTGATGAGGGGGAGGGATATATCCGGATAGATGTTAAAAACAATATGGTTTATGGGTACAATCCAGCCCACAGAATTTACCAGGGCTGGGGCCAGCCTGCCGGTTTCAGCGGGTATTTTGTTATTGAGTTTTCCCGGCCATTCACATCTTATGGCATATGGAAAAACGACAAAATTACATTTGAAACCACCGAAATCCATGGCCATGAGGAAGCAGTCGGCGCTTTTGTCGGGTTTGATTTTGAGGATGAAATACTTGTGAAAGCCGGCACCTCCTTCACCGGTTTTGATGGCGCACTGGCCAATCTAAACGCTGAAATTCCGGGTTGGAATTTTGAATTGATCAGAGAAAGATCCGCCAAAGCCTGGGGCAAAGCGCTTGGGCGGATTTCCGTCGAAGGTGGTTCTGCTGAGCAAATGACAAAATTCTACTCGGCACTTTATCATTCATATCTGCTGCCCCGGGTTTTTAGTGATGCAGACAGGCGGTATGTCGGGTTTGCTGAGGACAGCGCCACCCATCAGGCTACGGGCTTCGATTATTACTGCGATTTTTCCATGTGGGATACCTACCGGGCTGTACACCCCCTGATGACGATTCTCGAACCAACCAAAACACTGGATATGGTACAATCTCTTCTGGCAAAAGCTGAGCAAGGTGGCTGGCTGCCAATTTTCCCGGCGTGGAATAATTACACCTCTGCCATGATTGGCGATCATGTAATCTCAATGATTTGCGATGCCTACTCCAAAGGTATCCGGGACTTTGACACAGAAAAGGCGTGGCAGTTTATGGCAAAAAATGCCTATGAGTACAACAGCGATCCGGATTCATATCAATCAGGCAAAGGGCGCCGCGCATTGGATACCTATTTGAAATATAAATACCTGCCTATGGAGGAAAAGGTGCCTTTCTCTTTTCATAAGGAAGAACAGGTATCAAGAACCCTTGAGTATGCTTACGATGATTTTGTGTTGTCGCGATACGCCAGGGAATTGGGCAAAACCGGGGATTTTGAAAAACTTAATGCAAGATCATTGTATTGGCGAAATGTATTTGATCAGTCAACAGGGTATGTGCGGGGGAAATTCGCAGACGGCAGTTGGTTTGAACCTTTTGATCCGAATGCCACACGCACCCCATTCATTACCGAAGGCACCCCATTTCAGTATACCTGGTATGTGCCCCATGATGTGTATGGCCTTATGGATGCCATGGGTGGCAGAGAAATTTTTATCCGTAAACTTGATGAATTGTTTGATACTGACCAGTACTGGCACGGCAATGAACCGGGACATCAAACGGCCTATATGTACGCTTACGCCGGCGCGCCTGGGAAGGGGCAAATGCGCGTCAGGTCAATAATCAACGAGGAATATGGCATCGGGCCGGGTGGATTAAGCGGCAATGAAGACGCCGGGCAGATGTCGGCATGGCTGGTGTTTTCTATGATGGGATTTTACCCGGTATGCCCGGGAACACCCTATTACATCATCGGTTCGCCGGCATTTGGTTCAATCACCATGAATCTGGAAAATGGCAACCGATTCAAAATCATTGCCGAAAATAATTCAGAGCTGAATATCTATATTCAATCTGCAACGCTGAATGGCCGGGATCTCAACCGCTCGTGGATCAGTCATGACGAGATCATTGAAGGAGGCGAATTGAGATTTTTAATGGGCGATACGCCAAACCAGGCGTGGGCCTCGGGCAATGAAAGCCTGCCACCTGATTTTTTCAGTAAATGACAGCATGGAATTTTAACATATTTGGCTTTAAGCAATACATCTGATGCAAAGGCTTTTCTCCATCCTGGCAAATGCATTCCCATTATGGATTATTATCTGCTCAATACTCGTTCTGATCAAGCCGGGTATATTTACCTGGTTTTCATTGCATTAAAAATTTTTTTAAAAATATTGCCTCCCTCCGGTTGACCTTTGATCGATTTTGTCATTAAGATGTACAAATCACCAAAACACAGATATGGCAGAGATAACCAACCAATTACTCCAGACGGAAAGCCTGGAAAATTTCATCATGAAAATTAAGGTGCGCTTTGAAGTAAATTTCACAAAAAGGGAAGTCCACGACAATATTCCTTTCGGGGTATTCATTTTGCTCATGGAGCGTGACGAAGATTTCGAGAAATACCATCAATGCCAAAACGGGGTATTCTCCTTCAGTTTTTCACCATTCAACCTGAATAATACCGGTAATCATATTTGCTGGATGGCCAATAAAACAGTTCAACCTAACGGTTCATCTCACACAATTATGGATCTGAGCACTGAAGTGATTGCGCAAAATCAGTCCGACGCCCATGGCAATTACAGGGTTTATATCTTCGTAATGCCCGAAGTATTGTGCGGCCGTGCCTGGACAGATGAAATCTGCATCAACTTTCAGTGATCATCCAAACAACCACATGTTTGATTTGAAAAACCCGGCTGATTGCCGGTTTTTTTATGAAATAGTTGCACATCAAAAACCATCGAATCCATCACACATTAAGATCGAAAATCATTCCTTCCGGCCCTGCATTTACAATAGTAGTTTTGCCGAGCGTTTCTGTTTTGCCCCCTGATTCGTGGATATGACCACAGACAACAAGTTTCGGTGCTTTTTCCTCAATACAATCCCTGACCGACCTGCTGCCGAGGCGTACTCCAAAAGAAGATTTGTCAAGTATGCCTCGCGGTGGAGAATGTGTAATCAGCACCGCATTTTTTGGACATTTATACAGTAAAATCCTGGCCTGCTCTTCTGTAAAATCATAACTCCAGGACCCGAATGGTGTGACCGGAATACCTCCGCCAATCCCATAAAAAAGCGCCCCACTGATCTCCACGCCGCTGCCGTGCAGCACTTTGGATGATGTCCAGTTTCTGCATGCTTCATTGAGTTCGTCATAACTTTCCGCATTTCCCGGCACCAGAACAGTAGGTTTTGTAATTTGGCTCAGCAAGGTGATGACTTTTGTTAAATCCTTCCTAAGGGAACAATAATCGCCTGCCCCGACCACCATATCAACCTCATGTGATAAATCTACAAGCCGCCTGCAATGATGTTCGCTCAAATGAATATCGCTGAATAAGAGCAGTTTCACAATTAGCTGGTTTTATGTAAGATTATATAAAAATAAGTGATTATGCCATAAAACACATGATTGGAATGACTTAAATACAAATTTCCGGATTTCAATGCCGGATGTGATCGCTTTCTGATAGGAGCAACGATTCCTCTATCAGGACGGTTTATGTCTGCTTGGCTTTTTCAAGCACGGCTTTTTCTTTGCTTACAAGCTGGCCAATTGTCATACCAATGATGCTGAAAGCAAAACCAATAAACATTGGAGGAAAATCAATATCTATGAGCTTGTATTCCGTAAGGAGATAAAAAGATAATCCCATCAGCATTGACAAAACTGCACCGGATTTGGTAGCGCGTTTCAGAAATAAAGCTGCAAACATCGGGACAAGAATGGAAACCAAACCCAATATTGAAGATTGCGCCACAAGTTCATAAATGCCTTTTTTGCCAAAAGCCAGCGCAGTAGAAATAATTCCTACGATAATTACTGATAATCTTGAGTAGAATAAAAATACCTTGTCGTTCGCCTTGCTCAGAAAAAGCGGTTTCAGGATGTTCTCCGACAGAATGGATGATGGCGCCAGCAAAGCACCGCTGCATGTGCTGAAAATTGCCGAAATGAGCGCGCCGTAAAAAAGCACCTGCAACCAAAAAGGCGCGTAGCCTGAGACAAGACCTACCAGGGCGTATTGCTTATCACCTTCAGCGAGCCGGGGCTCAATATGATGCACCAGCAACCCGAGGTAAAGGGGCATCATGGCAATGAGCAAATAAAGGAATGCTCCAAAATAGGTTGAATAAACCGCAACACGCTCTGATTTTGCCGCATTGGCACGTTGAAAAATATCCTGCGAAGCCAGAGACCCAAGACCAAGTGTCAGCCATGCGGCAGTATAATTAATCCAGCTCACATTATTGCCGGGGCCTGGAATAAAGTCGAAAAAATGAGTTTTTGGCGGAACCAAAACTTCTTCCAGTGTCACCAAGCCCGAAAGATCAATGCACAAAAACAGTAAGCCTGCTACAATGACGATGCTTTGAATAAAATCAGTAATTGAGACGGCCCACATACCTCCGGCCGAGGTGTAGAGCATGACGATGGCGGCGCTGATCAGTTTGCCGTAAGCAGCATGCATACCAAATACTGCTTCAAACAGGATACTGAGCGCTATGATCTGAGCTGCCACATAACCGAAAAATGTGATCAGCATAAAAAATGAAGATAGCATCTCAATACGCCGGCCGTATCGCTTTCTGAACAGGTCGGCCAATGTAAGGATGTTTTGCCTGTATAAGGGGCGAACTAAAATCAAGGCAAAAAGAAAGAGGCACAAAAACCCGCCAAAAGGATCTTCCATTACCCCAAGGAAACCGTGCTCAATAAATTCTGATGTAGCGCCAAATACCGTTTCCGAACCAAACCACAAGGCAAACAAGGCGAATGAACTCAGCATGAAAGGAACGCTCCTGCCTGCATTCAGAAAATCATTGGAATTGTGCACCAACCTGGAGGTGAGCATCCCTATTATCAGGGTAAAGGCCAAATAAATCAAAACCCAGGCGCCTATCGTCATGCTATGGTGTAGAAATTTGTACGGAATTTGATAGCGAGGCGAAAATATGTAAAAAAGCCACTTTGACCAATTGATGATCAGGAAAACAGCATACAGACTCCCAACCACCACAGCCGCCCGGTTCCGGCCGGGTGGCAAATATGATAAGCCATGAAAAAGCTTTTTTTTGCAGGATGACTTTCAACTCAAAAATGTACCTGGGAAAAGCAGCATCGAAGTCCGCGGTACTTGAGCCTTTGCAAATGGTTATATTCAAGGCCTGTCATAGTCATCACTCGCTGGACGCCTTTCTGCCTTGGCACAGGCAGACGAGCGATTGGGGAGTTCAGACATTTTTCATCATGCATTCCAGGAATGAACGGGATGCCAAGACCTAAAGAGCAGGCACCATGATGATCTACACCTATTATCAGCTGGGTGGTTCGTGCGGACACGAACCACGGCCGGGGAAGCCGTCTTGCCGGACCTGCCTGTGCCGAATTCGTTTCGGCAATCCGGCATCTGCCTGCTGTCTGAAATGATCTTGGAAATAGCCAGCAAACCCCAACTCAGGGCCTGGGACTAATGCTCTTTTTTGCTTTTTCAGACATTTTTGATGGTGCAAGTAGTGCAAGCAAAGTCTTTGCGGTAGCCCTGCAATTTCACAGGGCTAATCCCTGAGGCAACGGACATAAATACCATTTTTCTTATAGAATCCGAGCCTGTACAGAATGCTGCCAGGGTACCACAGGTATAGGATCCAGGAAGTGTTTGTACTGCCTTCCGTAGAACTCCAATAGATACCGGAGTAGCCGGGAGCGTAGTAACCGCCATCGATGTGCCAGCGGATACCACCCGGAAGTCCTGTAAAGCCGCTGCTGTTGGTCGCTCCGGCATTGGGTTTTAGCCAATGCCTGGTACCTGCTTCTTTTAACTTACCACCCGCAACGCTTGTGCCACCCAGATAATTAGTCAGCGTAGTCCACTCCGCATCCGTGGGCACGTGCCAGCCTACAGGGCAGAGTTTGCCGGTATTTACTGTGTACCAGTTGTACATTGTACCATATGTTGGTCCAAAAGTGTCTCTATCGTTATTAAACCAGCAATAAGCAGGAGTTGAAAGACCTGCCCACGCGGCACCATCAGTCACCAGTGGTATGGCCGTGCCATCGCTGTACCTTGTGGTCTTTAAGTTCTCGGCCATCCAGGTCTGCGTGCCGATCACAATGGTTTTGTAAGTATTACCATCTACGTCCGTCATGGTGCCGTATGTGAGGTTGGAGTTGAAGACAATGGAATCAGAGCCTGTGCCACCTGCATCGCTGTTGGAGGTGTTGGATTGGGAAGCACGCGACGCCTCGCCGCTGGCATAAGTACTCTGGAAAAAAGTGAAGGTGAAGAGCACAAATAATCCGGTTACGGCCGCTACGCTGATAGCCGCCTGTACTTTTGTGAGGTTGGGTTTCATGACATGAAAACATTTAGAGTTAGGGGCGTTTTTCAGATAGAAAAACTATATATAAATACAAGCATTTCGGAAATAGGATTTTCACATTGCCGGTTTACTTAACAACAACCGCTACTTGTTTAAAATTCCTTAAATTATCAAATTCATGAAAATACAGTTGCACCAAAAAAGTCTTCGGATTGAGTGTAAATCCGGGAGTTTTTGGTTTGATGATTTGCTTTTACCCTGATTTGCCAAACGCGATTAATCACCGGCTTGTCTATGAGTAAATGGATTGTTTTCCAGGCATGTCTTATCCACCCCCGCGGGACGGGAGCGATTAATAAAGTGGTAGCAAACCAAAGAAACAGATGCCCTCATTGCCCTGAAAGGGTGGTGAAAAAGCAGCCGGGGATACGAACTTATTCCAGACCTATTTTACAATTATCACTTAACCTTCAATCTCACAGTTTTCAAATCAGCATCAGCTGATGAGCTTCCGACCATGATTTCATATTCACCGGTGGTGGCCAGGTAATCGTGCGCATCGATATTCCAGTAAGCTAAATCTTTCGAAGTCAGTTCAAATGTCACAGTCTTGCTTTCACCTGCCTTCAGGAAAATACGTTCAAAGCCACGCAGATCTTTTACCGGCCGGGGATCGCTACCCGATTTATCTGCAATGTATAACTGAACAACCTCCTCTCCTGCCAGGCTCCCGGTGTTTTTTACATCAACGCTTACCTTTACTTTATCTTCGTGTGCACCAAATTCAGTCGCACTCAAAGCAGGAGCACCATAGTCGAAGGTGGTATAGCTGAGTCCAAACCCAAAAGGATATAGCGGATTTCCCCTGAAGTAGCGATAGGTAAAACCATCCATGTTGTAATTTTCAAATTCAGGAATGTCGTTGACACTTTTGTAAAATGTAAGCGGCAATCTTCCCGCCGGATTGTAATCTCCAAATAACACATCAGCAATGGCAGCGCCTGCAGCCTGGCCGGGGTACCATGCTTCAAGAATGGCCGGAATATTGTCATTTTCCCAGTTTATGGCGACGGCGCTCCCATTGAGCATCACCAAAACAGTCGGTTTACCAATTCGCTGTATTTTTTTAATAAAATTCTGCTGGAAATCCGGTAAATCGATCCTTATCCGGTCACCACCATGAAAACCCTCCACATGTACCGGCATTTCCTCACCTTCCAGTCGAGGTGAAAGTCCCATAAATAAGAGTACGACATCAGCTTGTTTTGCCATTTCGATCGCTTCCCGCTCCAGGTCTTTTCTGGGTGGCGCCCACAGCAAACTGACGTTGGCATCGCCATGCGAGTCAAAAAATTCAAGTTTAAGTTTATATTTTTCACCCGCTTTCAGCTGCAAATATTTAAACCGCTTACTGGCATGGTGAATATTGGAATTTTTGGCAATCGATTCATCATTAATAAACAGCTCATAGTGAAAAAAGCCGTCACCGCCAATGGCATATTCGCCGTCTTCCTGCACCACCAGATAGCCCGTCCACCTGATAGAAAAATTATCGCCGTCCAAATCTTCATATGGCGCCTTATCCCACCAATAAAAATCTACCTGCTGATCAACACGGCTATGTTTCGGCTCTCCTTCCCATTTAAGATTGTCAAAATATTCCCCTTTAAGACCATTGGACGAAAGCGATTCGTCAGTAAATAAGGCGCTGGAAGGTAACGGTAAAAGCGTGGGCAGTTTTTCAGCATGCTCACAGCCGAGGGCATACATTACATCTGCATCAGGCATTTTTTGCCTGATTCCTTCGAGCGGTGTGACCGGGTTGGAAGGAATGCCATTGTAATTGGCGAGCAACACATCGATGTCATGGGCATTGGGCCCGATAACAGCTATTTTCTTTAATGATTTGCTCAGCGGTAGTGTATTCTTTTCATTTTTTAGCAGCACCATGGATTTACGCGCTGCTTCAAGCGCGAGCTGCCGATGCTCCTCACTGTCCACCACCTCGTAAGTGATACTGGAAAAAGGCACCATGGCATCCGGATCGAATTGCCCCATTTTAAGCCGGGCAAGCAGCAGTCTTTTTACTGCCACATCAATCTCCCTTTCCGAAATAAGGCCCTGCTCCACGGCTTCTTTCAGGTAAGGTGACACGCTGCCGCAGTTAATATCTGTTCCATTTTTAAATGCCATGGCAGCCGCTTCAGCTGGTGTTTCAACGACTTCATGGTCTCCTTTCCGGTAAAAATCAACCAAAGCCCAGCAATCTGATACCACGTAGCCATCAAATCCCCACTCGTTGCGCAGGATGTCCTGAAGCAAAGGTGAGCTCCCGCAGCATGGAAGGTCATCAAGCCTATTGTACGCGCACATTACAGATGCGACATCTGAAAACTTCACGGTCTTTTCAAACGCCGGCAAATAGGTATTGCGCAAATCATGATCTGTTACTTTGGCATTGAATGAATGTCTGCTTGATTCCGGCCCGTTGTGTACGGCAAAATGCTTTGAAGTTGCGATGGCCTTGTAATATTTTGGATCGTTGCCCTGGATGCCATTGATAAATTGCACGGCCATCTCGCCGGTTAAGTGCGGACATTCTCCATAAGTTTCCATGCCCCTGCCCCATCGGGGATCTCTGAAGATATTGATATTCGGCGTCCAGAAAGTAATACCCTGGTAAATGCCCCGCTTGCCTTTGCTGATATAATCATGATATTTTGCTCTCCCCTCATCAGAAATTGCTGTTGCGATTCTGTTCATCAGTCCTTTATCCCAGGTCGCAGCCATACCTATTGCCTGCGGAAAAACTGTGGCAATGCCACTTCTGGCCACGCCATGCAAGCATTCATTCCACCAGTTGTATTCGGGGACACCTAAGCGATCGATGGCCTTCGACTCGTAGTTGAGCTGACTGATTTTCTCTTCAAGGGTCATCCTGGAAAGCAGGTCATCTGCCCGCTCCTCAAAAGAAAGTTCCGCATTTAAGAATGGAAATTCGTACTTATGTGTTTCGCCACAGCTTAAGGCTAAAACTGCGAACAATAAAAACAAATGCTTTTTCATGTTTCTGGTGTTTTGTGGGTTCTTTTAAAAAGATGAAAAATACCTCAATTAAAGGTGATAGTCAAATGAACTATAAGGAATCTTTTGTTAAAATACGCTTCAGGGAGACTGATAAAATTATATTTTTGATCGAGTTTTGCGCTCTATGCACCATTGACCATTGACTATTGTCCAGCCTGATCCGGAAATTTATAGCCAGACACAGCTCAAAAGCATAAGTGTATCAGATCATTTTCTCAAATTTAAAAGCAGATCATTGTGAAAAAACAAATTCAGAATAACCCACAGTCAGGCGCAGTTTATGGCCTTGGATTTATTGGTGCCGCTATATATTTCATTTCAACAGCAAATGGGTTTTGGATGGGCGTGCTCGGCTTTTTTAAGGCAATGGTTTGGCCGGCATTTTTGGTTTATGAAGCCTTTAAGCACCTTGCATCCTGACTAAAATCCGGATGATTAATTATCGGATTTGTGCATGTATTTGAGGAAAGTTCAGATTTCTGAGAATAAACATGGGTTATGAAGGTAACATTTCATTGATAATCAGACTACCGAAATATTTAAAACTATTACTTTTACAAATTGTGTTTTAAATGCACAATTATTTCGGAATTATTGGAAAGCATTGAGCGGGGAAGAGAGACATAGCGACTTTACAACACTTCAAAACTTGAAGGATGGCGATGAGTCAGCTTTCAGTTTCCTGTTTGAAAAATACTCCGGCAGATTATACAATGTGACCTACACTTACCTGGGTAACAGAGAGGAAACGCTTGAAGTTGTTCAGGAAGCTTTCATCAAGGTCTGGCTCAATCACAAAAAAATCAAGCCCGAGCTCCCTTTTATCCCTTATCTGGTGCGCATTTCCAAAAATCTTATTGTGAATAAAGCGAAAAGAAAATTAGTAGAAAAAGCATATCTGGATACGCTTGAATCAGGGAATTCAAATTTTTCCACGGAAAATCAGGTAATCTTTCAGGAAGTGAATGGGATTGTGAACAGTATAATCAGTGGATTCCCGGAGAGGCGCAGAGAAATATTTACAATGAGTCGCAGAAAAGGCATGACCAACCTGGAAATTGCCAGATTGCTTGGACTTTCTGAAAGTACAGTGGAAAACCAAATCAACAAAGCCCTTAAAACTCTCAAATCCACCCTGAAAAATGCTGGGTATGCCGGAGCTGTTATCCTGATATTTCTCAGTTCGGTTCAAGCCTGGTAACATCCTGTCTTCAGCTTCTCGTTCTCAAATACCCAAATTTAGAGTAATGAAACCCGCTTAGAAAAAAAATGATTTTTTTTCAACACTGAATGGGTGCTGGGGCCAGGCAAATTGTTTCTAATATCAAAAGGCTAAAAGTGAGCGAAAAAGAAATAAAGAAAATCTTGTCCGGCCACGGCTCTCCAGGTGACAAAGAAACACTGCTTCAATGGATCAGTTCCGGCACTTTCGAAAAGGAGCTAAGCCAAATCATCGCCAGCGAACTGGAGCAAGGTCTTTCTGTAGAAAGCCAAATCAGTGATCCTGAGTTGAAAGCCATGGCAGATGAGATTATTCGAAATGCCGGAAAATTATCCGCATCCCGCGAACTGCGACAAGCGGAATACAATCATAATTTAGGAAACAAAAGAAACTCCTCCTCAACTACTTCCTTTATAATTAAAATAGCTGCCGCTTTGCTCGTTGTGGCTTTGTTTACTTTTGTCGCTGTTTACTTCACAAAAACTTCCCACACAGAAGAAGTTACCGTTACACAGACGATCACAAAAGAAAATCTAAAAGGCAGAAAATCGACGATATTTTTGAAAGACGGTTCTGTGGTGTATCTCAATTCTGAAAGCAAAATCCAATATCCTGAAAACTTTTCAGATACACTACGTATGCTCTCGCTGGAAGGAGAAGCATTTTTTGAAATAACCAATGATGAAAAGAAGCCATTCGTGGTAAAAACAGGTGATCTGAGCATCCGCGTGTTGGGCACTTCATTTAACGTTTTTGCTTACGAAGACAGCGAAAATATAAAAATTTCGCTGAGTAGCGGAAAAGTAGTGATAGATAAACTTGATGCTTCCAGCCGGGAAAATGCCGGCATAGAACTGAATACCGGACAAAGCGTGTCCTATTCCACCAAAGAAAACACTTTTACAAAAATTTCCCCATTTGACCATAATCTGGATCTGGGCTGGAAAGACGGCAAAATTGTTTTTAAAAACGCCGGCATGGAATCCATGCTAAAGCAATTTGAAAGATGGTACAATGTGAGTTTCGAATTGGCGAATAAACCCTATTTCAAATGGAATTATACCGGCGAATTTACCAGCCAGACTTTGGAAGATGTTCTGGAATCACTGAGTTTCTCACAAAGTTTTGAATATAAAATTAATAACGATAAAGTAAAACTTGTTTTTAAACCGATAAAATAGAAAAGTATGAGACAGAAAAAAACGTAAAAAAAACTCTCCATGCTCAAATTTGGCCGTTCGATCACGGAGAGTAATTAATGTATT
>CAYZWN010000066.1:0-20531 GCA_964482185.1 uncultured Roseivirgaceae bacterium | reverse complement strand
GCTCGAAGCAGTTCCCTTACAAAAAAGCACCGGACAGGGCCTTGGTCTGCATGTGGCAAATTTTATTGATTGCCTGAAGACCCGCAGCAAGCCCAACTGCGATATTGAAATCGGTGCGCATATTGCCAGGTTCGCCCATCTGGGAAATATTGCATATCGTCTTGGCAGAAGGTTGTACTGGGACGGAGAAAACCAGAAGTTCATCAATGATCCGGAAGCAGATGCTTTCGCCAGGGTGAACTATCGGGAGCCCTGGACGCTGCCGAGAGTTTAAGTCACGACATAACCGGGCGATGTCATGTATAAATTTCTTTTAATTTAAAGTATAAGAAAATGATCAGGGTTTTTAAGGTACTTTTCGTTTTAATCGTTCTCACATCCGTCAGCCTCAAAACTAAAATCAGCAATAACTGGACGCATTTCAGGGGATCGGAGCTCAATGGCATTGCAGAAGTATTGCATAGTCCGGTAAGCTGGTCACCGGATTCAAATATTGCCTGGAAGGCAAAAATCCATGGTCAGGGTTGGTCTTCTCCGGTAGTATTCGGCGATCAGATCTGGATGACAACCGCCACTGAAGACGGAAAAGAGATGTTTGCCGTGTGCGTTGACCTGAATAGCGGAACTGTTGTTTATGACATCATGCTTTTCACACCCGACTCCATATATCGCAAACATGAAATCAACTCCTACGCCACACCGACTCCCTGCATCGAACAGGATCGGGTTTATGTGCATTTTGGCAGGTATGGCACTGCCTGCCTGAGTACTGTTGATGCATCTGTAATCTGGAAGCGCAATGACATTGAATGTGTCCATGTGCAGGGCCCCGGTTCCTCCCCGATTATTTATAAAGACTTATTGATATTGCATCTGGAAGGTACTGATCGGCAATTGATGACCGCACTGAATAAATTTACCGGTGAGACCGTCTGGGAAGCGGAACGACCATCTGATGTGTACGATAAGTTAAAGCCTATTGGAAAAAAGGCATATATCACGCCGATCATAATCAATGTAAAAGGCAAGGACGTGATGATTTCCAACGGGTCAGCCATGTGTGCGGCATACGATCCAATGACGGGCACAGAGATATGGCGCATTGTTCGAGGAGAAGACTCTACGATCGCCATGCCATTTACTGAAAATGGGATAATTTATTTTCATACGGGCTTTATAACTTCGGATGAAAACAACAGATATGTTGAATTGATGGCTGTGAATCCGGATGGCGGCGGAGAAATTGAGCACACAAATGTACATTGGAGTATTGAGACGCCCATTCTTCAACTTTCGACACCTGTGATTAAAGATGGATTGATTTATAATGTCGATACCAAAAATATCATGATGTGCCTGGACGCAAATACAGGAGAAACCATCTGGTCCAAAAGATTGCGGGGCAAATATAATTCTTCACCGGTCATTGCTGCCGGTCATGTATATTTTTCATCGACAAATGGTGAAACTACAGTTGTCAGGGAAGGACGGGAATTGAATATTGTATCAGAAAATAAACTGGAAGGAGAAATATGGACTACACCTGCTGTGGTCAACAATAGCCTGCTGATTCGAACAAGTGAGTTTTTGTATTGCATCAATGAATGAAATTTCGCGCGGCCTCTTGAAAAAAATCATAAAAAATCAGGTCAATTTTCATTGAATTGACCTGATTTTTAGCATTTGGTTATTTATATCTGTTTTTGGAATTATCAGTTTTTCATTGCCGCCTTATCTTTATCCTTGTGGTTTTTTACCATGTCATCAACGGTTTCTGAAATGCTTTTTTTGGTCGCTTCCAGAGTTTCTTCGGCGAAATCATGAAGATCGTGTTTGATTTTATTTGCTGTTTCCGAGATCTTTTTTCTGGTGCCTTTTCCGCTGTCGGGAGCAATTAACAGACCTGTCAGAAGCCCGCCGATGGCGCCTATAAAAAACCCTGTTAAAATTTTGAATGCATCATTTTTCATAGTTCTATTTTTTTTAATGTTAAACATCGATGTAATTGTTTATACGTCTTAAAACCTTTTGAAGACGTACAAAACTCAATAAAAATGCACGAAAGTCTGAAATGACCTTCTTCCGGTTTTTGCTTCGCTTATGATGCTGGTCATAAGACGGGAATTTCTTAATCCATACTTTTAACCCTTATTTTATTCATAATGGCATGACCGGCACCAAAACACTTGACGTAAGGCCAATCGATAAAAAGATCAGAAAGAAAATGATCTTAACCCTTTTCAATAGCCTGCAGGATGGCCAATCGCTCGAGCTAATCAGCAACCACAGCCTTGCGCCGCTCAACAAGTTCTTTCAGATAGAAATGCCCGGATTTTTTATCTGGAATGATGTGGAACAGGGTCCTGAAGTCTGGAAAATAAACATACGGAGAACAGACTCACCCAACCTCACCATCAATGAGATCATCAGGCAAAATCTTCATGCGGCACAGGTCTTGGAAAACAAGGGTATTCCTTATTATAAACTGGGCAACAGCAAACTAAGCGATGTATCGGATCGTGCAAAAGCGATTTATGAGGAAATCAGGAAGGCTGCGACAGAGATCGTAAATCCGCTGAAAACCGACTACTGGTCAGTGAGCTTCACTGTAGATTATGTAATCAACAATCACCACGCTTATGTGAGAGCTGTGATCCCTGAATTGGAAGATCTTATGGAACATCTTGTGGCGGTGCATGCCGCTACACATCCGCAATTGCCAATGATCAGTGAGAAATTTTCTGAATTTAAAACCGAACTGGAAGAACATATAAAGGATGAGGAAGAAACGGTATTCCCATCGTTTAAAAAGCTTGAAAATGCTGTTTTAGCCAGCGACATCAACGCCGACCATGCTTTCGATGATGCGATCAACTGGATGGAAGAAGATCATTTACTTACCGGTGCATCACTGAAGTCGCTTCGTAATTTTTGTAATAACTATGTAGCTCCGGAAGACAGCAGTCCCGGATTTAAAATACTTTTTGAAGAGCTTAGAAAATTCGAGTCCGACATGCATTTTCACATGCATCTGGAAAACAATGTCCTGTTTTCGAAAGTCATGAATTTGCTTCAAATCGCTGCCAAAAACTAAATAGAAGTGTTTGTTTATAAACTCCGGGCCTTCACTTTAAAGGTCCAAAAATCAAATCCCAAATCACAAATAAATTCCAAAACCCAATCTACAGTATCCAAAACCTGTTTGTTTTTTGGATTTTGATCTATTGGGATTTATTTGTTTTTTGATGCTTGTGATTTTGGATTTTCTGCTTTTCCACTGACCACTGACTAGTGACGCTTTCTCTTTGGGTTTTCTACATTTTATCCATGGTCGAATCTGTCGAAGAGCCCTGTATAAGGATATCTGATTTTTTTTGAAGGAAATAATTAAAAATTACCCAATATTTGAGCCATATATTGGAACAAAGGTTCAATGATTATACCTGTCGATTTACTTCAAGCCAACAAAGCGCATTTTTTCCGGGCAGATAAAGATGCGTATATCTTTCTGGAGGACGAGCCGGCAAATTTTTACTTTCAGGTGATCACCGGTACAGTAAAGATGTCGAGCTACAGCGATAATGGCCAGGAATTTATCCAGGGCATTTTTAAAGCCGGGCAGAGTTTTGGTGAGCCGGCCATCTTTGGCGATTTTCCATATCCCAACAATGCCATTGCTACCGAAGAGTCAGAAATTGCCAGATTACCCAAAGATGTATTTTTTCACCTTTTGCAGGGCAATTTTGAAGTTCATAAAAAATTCAATGCATTGTTTTCAAATCGCCTGCGCTACAAGGCAATACTGCTCAAGGAGATTTCATCCTATTGCCCGGATCATGTGATCATGACCTTGATCAAATATTTACGTGATAGCTCAGGCAAGAAGAGTATGGCTGGTTTTGTTGTGCCCTACACAAGACAACAAATTGCAGATATGACCGGACTACGGGTTGAGACCGTGATCAGAACCGTGAAGCAACTACAGAAAGAAGGTAAGCTGGAAATCAAAGAGCATAAAATTTATTTGCCTTAAGCGCCAAAATCCCCATCTTTTTTTGAATACAATCCCCATATGATTCAAATCATAAGTAAGGCCTGAAGGCAAACCATACCTTCGTCATAAAATAAAAAAGCAGTATTATGATGAAGTATAATTTTTCGATGATTTATGTAGCAGTAGTTCTTGCTCTCATGATGTCATGCGGAGGTTCCGGCAAAGAAGACAAGGCAAAATTTGCCCCGCCACCAAAAGAGAAGCCAATGACCTATGAAGAGGCGGTCGCCGACTGGAAAAATCAAAAAGGTCTTGGTCCGATAAAGCAGATGGAATTAGAGGCGTTTGACCAGGAATTGGCAAAAAAAGGGCAGGACATTTATGAATTAAAATGCACAGCATGCCATGCGCCCGACAAGGAGACACTCGGCCCGGCGCCAACCGGCATATTTGAACGCAGAACGCCTGAATGGATTATGAATATGATTCTGAACCCGGAAGAAATGGCCATGAAAGATCCAATCGGGCGCGGACTGCTTATGAAATACAACACGGTGATGGCCAACCAGGGTCTTACCGAGGCGGATGCCCGGGCTGTGCTTGAATATTTCAGAACACTTTAATCTTTGCAAAACACCATTAAACCTTAGCATTATGAGAGCATTAACATTGATTTTTACAACATTTTTTATTGCCGGCCTATTCATGGTGAGTGGCTGTGGCGATTCAGGTAAAAAAGGAGCCCTGAGCTATTCGGGCGCTGCCGAAAAAGTGTATGTTGCCCCAGGCGAGCTGGATGAATATTACCAGTTTTTCTCCGGGGGATTCAGTGGTCAGGTAACCGTCCATGGATTGCCTTCCGGAAGGTTGTTGAAAACCATTCCTGTTTTTAGCGTGGATGCAGAAAAGGCCTATGGCTTTAATGAAGAAACAAAGCCCTTGCTTATGACTACTTTTGGCTTTATACCATGGGACGATTCGCACCACCCGAAACTCTCGCAAACCAATGGCGAGCATGATGGCAATTTCTTATTCATCAATGGCAACAATACCCCAAGGATTGCCCGAATCGATCTGAGCACTTTTGAAACCACGGAAATCATTCAGATACCAAACTCAGCCGGTAGCCACGCATCACCATACCCTACCCAAAATACGGAGTATCTGGTGGCAGCAACCCGTTTTAGTGTGCCGATCCCTCAAAAGGATGTGCCGATCGACAGCTACAAGGAAAATTTCAGAGGCACATTCACGTTCATCAGCGGCGGACAGGAACCGGGGAAAATGGACATTGCCTTTCAGATTCTCGCTCCGGGATATGACTACGACCTGGCCCATTCCGGCAAAGGGGTCTCGCATGGCTGGTCGTTTTTTACCAGCTATAATGCGGAAGAAGCTTATACATTGAAAGAGAGAAACTCCTCTCAATATGACAAGGACTACATTGCTGCCGTTAACTGGAAAAAGGCCGAGGAATATATTGCTCAGGGCAAATACAAGGAATTGCCATCCGAATATTATCATAACTACTATGATGAACACACACATATGGCAACTGCCACCAGAAAAAAGGGCGTAAAGGTGCTGATACCGGAGGAGTGTCCCGGGCTGGTGTATTATTTGCCGACGCCAAAATCCCCGCATGGGGTGGACGTTGATCCAACCGGAGAATTCATAGTTGGCAGTGGCAAATTGTCTGCTGATCTTACTGTACACTCGTTCACCAAAATGATGGAGGCCATTAAAGCAGAGAAGTTTGACGAAGTCATTAATGGCATACCGGTAATCAGTTTTGATGCAGTGGTGGCGGGTACGGTATCATCAGGTGGTTTAGGCCCCTTGCATACCGAATTCGATGGCCGAGGCAATGGTTACACTTCATTCTTCATAACTTCCGAGGTTGTGAAATGGAGCCTGAAAGATTATGAAGTCATTGATCGTTTGCCGGCATATTATTCTATTGGTCACCTGAGCATCCCGGGTGGAGGATCGATGAAACCATGGGAAAATGGCAAATATCTCATCGCGATGAATAAAATAACCAAGGATCGCTATTTACCCACAGGTCCGGAACTGGCGCATTCTGCACAACTTTATGATATTTCGGGTGACAAAATGGAATTGCTGCTCGATTTTCCGACGATGGGAGAACCCCATTATGCGCAGGGCATTCATGCATCTAAAATCATTGACCGTCAGGTAAAGTTTTTCCCACTTGAAGAAAATCAGCACCCGCACAGGACGCTCAGAGAAAGCGAAACGAAAGTTGTGCGCGAAGGAAATGTGGTACGCATCTATGCAACGATGATCAGAAGCCATTTTGCCCCGGACAACATTGAAGGAATCAGGGCTGGAGATAAGGTGTACTGGCATATTACCAATCTGGAGCAGGATTGGGATGTGCCGCATGGCTTTGCTGTGATGGGCGCTCAAAATTCAGAATTGCTCATTATGCCGGGCCAGACAGAGACTTTGCTTTGGGAGCCGCTTGAAGAAGGGATCTACCCGTTCTACTGTACTGATTTCTGTTCTGCTCTGCACCAGGAAATGCAAGGATATATCAGGGTATCGCCCAGAAATTCCAATACCAAAATGTCCTGGAGATTGGGAGATAAAATCACTGAAGAGTAGTGTATCATGGTGTTTATTTAATGATTTTTTGAGTGCATCGCCATAAATATTTGGCGATGCCTCATCAAATTATTCAGCATAAACCTTTTCTATTTTACATAATCATTATTTTAACATGAATCACCTTCCGAGGGTTATCTTTATTATTGGCGCTGTTGCGCTTTTGGGCACTTTTCTGGCTCCGATCTGGCGCATCACACTGGAAGCCCCTCAATATCCGGGGGGGGTAACCATGTATATCTGGATCAACAAAATTGACGGTGATGAGAAAGGCACCTTGCAAAATATCAATATCCTCAACCACTATGTAGGGATGAAGATGATTGAACCCGAATCGATTCCGGAGCTGAAATATTTTCCGAAGATCATCATTGCCATGTCCGTACTGGGGATCATCTTTGGGCTGCTGAACAATAAAAAGCTTTGGTTGTCATGGGGTATAGTGCTGCTTATTTTGGGAATGCTTGGCCTTTATGACTTTTATCTTTGGGAATATGACTACGGGCACAATCTCGATCCAAATGCTCCGATAAAAGTTCCCGGACAGGCCTATCAGCCGCCATTAATCGGTTCTAAAATGCTTCTGAACTTCAATGCCATTTCTTACCCGCATTACGGTTCCATATTCATTGGCATAGCATTAATCTTTTCATTTGCTTCGTTCTATTTAAAAAAGCGCCGGAAAAATGCGTGAGATAGCCAAACGTATATTTCAATTTCAGTTTTTGATTATTGGTTTAAGCATGATATGGTTTGCATCCGGATGCAAACCGGAAAGCAAACCGATTGAATATGGAATGGACAAATGCGAATATTGCCGGATGTCGATTGTGGACAGTAAGTTTGGGTGCCAGATCGTGACGCAGAAAGGTAAGATTTATAATTTCGATGCCATGGAATGTCTGGTCAATTACCTTGATGAACGCGTTGAAGATGAATCCGGCATTGCAATGATGCTCACCAATACGTGCGATGCACCCGGTGAATTGACAGATGCAAAAACATGTACTTACCTCAGGAGTGAGACACTGCCCAGCCCGATGGGCATGTATCTGAATCCATACCGCGATCAGCAGGAAGCCGTCAACATATCGAAGCAGCATCCCGGAGACCTGATGTCTTGGCAGGAGTTGCGAAAATTTTTCGAACAATTCCGTTAGCATATCTGAGTATGGGAAAATACCTGATAACCGGATTGTTGATATTCGGCCAGTTGTTTCACGTACTGGCCGGCACCGTCGTGGTGCGTCCCGTTCATAATACTAATAACATTCAGCTTGCAATCGATGCCGCCGCACCTTATGACACCATTCTGGTTACAGCCGGAACATACCCCGAATACGATATTCAAATAAATAAACCGCTCATTATCATTGGCCAGGGCAGACCGGTAATTGACGGAGACTATAAGTCTGAGATCCTTGTCATCAAATCAGACAGCGTGACGATCATGGGTTTTCAAATACAAAATGTTGGTTTTTCTTTCACAAAGGACTGGGCTGCCATTAAAATTGAAGATTCGCATCACTGCCGGATTGAGGACAATATGCTGCTCGATACCTACTATGGCATTTATCTCAAAAAAGCCAATGACATTATCGTAAAGGATAATATTCTGAAAAGCAAAGCTGAAAATGAGATCAGTTCCGGAAACGGCATCCATTTGTGGTATTGTAAAAATGCCCTGATTTTGAATAACCGGATTGCAGGGCATCGCGATGGCATTTATTTCGAATTTGTGGAACACAGCCTTATAGAAAGCAACCTGAGCGAGGAAAACGTGCGATACGGACTACACTTTATGTTTTCAAACCACGACGATTACATCGGCAATACTTTTCGCAACAACGGAACCGGCGTCGCTGTGATGTTTTCCAATCACATAAATATGCGCAACAACCACTTTTACGACAACTGGGGTTCCACCAATTACGGATTGCTGTTCAAGGAAATATACGACGGCGAACTGACCGGAAATATTTTCAGGAATAATACCGTAGGCATATTTGCGGACGGTTCCAACCGGATCAAAATCATGCGCAACGAGTTTCGCGGCAATGGCTGGGCCATGAATATTTTCAGCAGTTGCATGGACAATGAGATCGCCTACAACAATTTTATATCCAACACGTTCGACCTCACCACAAATGGCAAAAGAAACCACAATCACTTCCACAACAACTATTGGGATCAATATTCCGGCTACGATCTCGACCGCGATGGCATTGGCGATGTACCGCACAGACCGGTAGGCCTGTTTTCATATATTATCGGAAAGGTGCCCGAGTCAATCATTCTTTTGCGAAGCTTTCTGATTGATATGCTTAATATTGCAGAGAAAATAGCCCCGGTGCTCACCCCGCAGTCTTTGCTGGATGAGCAACCAAAAATGAGTCTGAATATTTATGATTGAAATAAAAGGTATCCGGAAAAAATTCGGCAAACTGCAGGTACTGAAAGGGTTTGATTTTTCATTGCAGAAAGGAAAGATCACGGCGATACTGGGGCCAAACGGATCCGGCAAAACCACATTGATCAAATCGATGCTGGGTCTGGTTGTGCCTGACCATGGGCAGATAACTTTTGACGGACAATCGGTTATCGGGAAGTGGGCATACCGGAATGCCATAGCATATCTGCCCCAAATCGCTCGCTTTCCTGAGAATCTGACAGTGTCCGAACTGCTTGCGCTTATTGCTGACGTCCGGCAGGAGCGGGCAGAATTTATGCCGCTCATCGAATTATTTGAGTTAAAAGACTATTTAAAAAAGAAACTGCGACAGTTATCGGGAGGCACGCGGCAAAAGGTAAACCTCGTACTCGCTTTCATGTTCGATTGCCCGTTGTATGTGCTCGATGAGCCTACCTCCGGCCTCGATCCCATTGCACTGATCCGGCTTAAGGAGCTGATTCTTGCAAAAAAGCAACAGGGCAAGACATTTTTGATTACCACCCACATCATGAATCTGGTTGAGGAACTCGCGGATGAATTGATGTTTTTGCTGGAAGGCGAAGTTTATTTTACAGGCACGCCGGCCGAAATGCTCAGCATGGTAGGGGAGGCAAACCTGGAGCGGGCCATCGCAAAAATATTAGAAAAAGAAAATGCTGAAAATCCTTAAATACAGTTTTTTTGATCTGCTGCGAAGCCGCTGGAGTTTGATCTACTTCGCGTTCTATTTTATAGTCGCGATGGTGTTGCTCTACCTAAGCAATGATGTATCGAAAGCGGTAGTCAGCCTGATGAACATCACCTTTATTCTGACGCCATTGATTGGGACGGTGTTTGGAGTTATGAATTTCTACCATGCACGTGAATTTATCGAACTATTGCTTGCCCAGCCGATGCCAAGAAAGCATATTTTCCTGGGTATGTTCCTTGGCATAAGCTTGTCGTTGTCGCTGAGTCTTTTACTCGGCATGGGACTGCCCTTCCTTTTTTACGACGTCTTATTCAGTGACTATTGGGTAAGTCTGGTCATCCTGCTGGTTTGCGGCACTTTTATGACATTTATCTTTACCGGAATCGCTTTTTATATCGCACTGGTTAATGAAAACCGCTTGAAAGGTTTTGGAGTGGCAATATTGATCTGGCTGTTCCTGGTATTTATTTATGATGCCATACTATTGGTTTTGCTTTTGTCTTTTCAGGCCTATCCGCTTGAAAAAATGGCCATCATGCTTTCCCTGCTCAACCCCATTGACCTCAGCCGTATCCTGATCATGTTGCAACTGGATATATCAGCCTTGATGGGCTACACCGGCGCGGTTTTCAACAAATTCTTCGGCAATGATACAGGCATGATTATTTCGCTTGCGGCCCTGACCATTTGGGCGGTTGCGCCTGTATTTTTTATTTTGAGGAAGAGTGCCGGAAAGGATTTTTAATCTGGATATTCATCTTAAAAAGCCAATGCTTTGTGCCGGATTTCATGATTGAATGTTAATGAATCAATTATTGGTGAAAAATTAGCGAACCGGAAAAATGCTATTTTGCATATGCTGATTCATGTTGAATCATTTCACATTTGTCGTACTAAAAACAATACCCTGTGGGTCGCTTCATCTGTGTTCAACATGGCCGGCAACTCAGTCTCGAAGCTATCTCCCCACGCTGAATCATCGATATCCAGCCATCTGGCTTTGTATTTTCCCGGTTCCCCGTTTAGTTTAACTTCGCCCGATGACGTAAAGTAAACCACATACTCTTTTCCGGGAATGGCCATACAATAAGCTTCGTTCGGTTCGCGGTCAGAAAGCAGCTCCTGCATCGGCCGGTGATTAAAAAAGTCGAGCGAATCGGTTAGCATCCGCATACTCAACACATTGTTCATGGCAGGTTTAGTATGCCCCAAACCCCAGGGTCTGCGATGAAAGCGGGCCGAGGAGCAGCCTCCCAGTATATTCCGCCAAAAGCGGTTTTTGCCTTCCCGGGTATCACCCCAAAAATCGACATTCCAGGGCGACCAGTCTGCCCCGTAAATTTTTATATTGGTAATTGGTTTTGGATCATCTTTTAAAACATTGCGCACATATTGAATCCTTTCCCAGTGCAAATCGCCTTTTTGGAAGTTGTTCTGCGAAATATCTGAAAATGTGTAAACACCCGATTGGAGAACACGCAGAATGCTTTCATCAGTGATATCATGGGCATCGGGCATATCCGAAATTTCGATATGTTTATCAGTTTCTTTTGCTTTTGCCAGGATGTAGCTCGCCCAATAATCTGCAAAAAGATGACTCTCAACCGTTTCGTTGTTCATATTGTATAACACATGGTCGTAATTAAATGTGTACGACAATATCTT
This sequence comes from uncultured Roseivirgaceae bacterium, assembly GCA_964482185.1. Lineage (GTDB taxonomy): Bacteria > Bacteroidota > Bacteroidia > Cytophagales > Cyclobacteriaceae > JAAUQL01. Next base: position 9,098 of record CAYZWN010000066.1, on the reverse strand, counting down.
ATCCACAAAAGCTTTCTGATAACCGAGCACCAGGGGATTGTCGTTCAGCGAAGGCACAGTATTAAAAAACGGATGCCCCGGGGTATTGGAATCATCCGGCCACTCGATGGCAGGCAGTCCTGATTCCTCTTCTGTAAAATTGATGTTATTATCGGGATTGAACGGGTGCCTCAGCCAGCCGGCCTGATCCCGGGTACGGTAGCAATCGTGACGTTCCCAGATTTCGATTTCTACAATCATATCTCTTTTGGCTGTTTCTTCGAGCATACGCTGAAATTTTGCCCAGTAATCATCATTCCACTGATCCAAATCATAAATATTAATCAGTGTATCTTTATTGGTTGATACTATTTTATATGGCCACAAATCGCGATGATCATCTGCAATTTCCCGTGAAGCCATTGTATTTCGCACATAATTGCCCCCATGGGCCAGTACCAGTTCAAGTTCATCCACAATATCATCGCGCTGAAAAATATTGTGGTAATCAGAAGCGCCAAGCAGCAAAACCGGCTTTTGCTTATACTGCCAGTACCAGTTGTTTGAAGGATAAACAGATATCCCGGTATATTTTTCTTCTTCTGCCTGGTAATTGCATGAAGACCAGAGAAACAGTAATAAGACAAATGAATAAATAAAAATTTTCATCCCTGTGATATTTACAGACGCCCGCTCAGATTACTTTACTTTTACCAGCTTATAATCATCCATGGTTACAAAGAAATCGTTCATAATCCCGTAAATATCGAACCATTCCCAAAGGATAATTTTCCGTGGATTATTGGGGCGTTCCACCCATTCTCCGTCCGCATAGGTGGGCGCAGGAATTTCCCTGGTCTGAGCCCATGCCGGATTCTTAACCACAGCAACTGCTGCCTGGTCGAACAGCGCCCTGCCGGGAGGATTGCCCCACATACCGTAGCTTTTAAAGAGATCTGCAGAATAGTCGCCCCAATTATTAAATTCACCTCCGTGGCGGCCAATAACCGGGGTGGAAATGCCAGGACCTTTTCCCGGCATACGATGCAATATCTGATCCTTAGTAACCATCACTGCAGCAGTTCCCGACGGGTCTCCATATCGAACCGTAACCATTTCGAATGGCACGTTCACATCAAGTACGTAATTCATGGAAGGGATGTCCCAGTCCTGATTGTGTTCCCCCGGTTCCGGATAATTAGAGCCCAGCCAGACTATTCTTACTTTCCCGGCAATGGCAGGTTCTTTCAGCAAGGCCAGCGCTATATTGGTAAGTTTGCCTACCGGTAGGAGCACCAGTTTTTGGTTGCGCTTTTTCATGGCCTGTTCAATGATAAAATCAACTGCTTCGTGACCATCAAATTGCGGTTTGCCAATATGATTTTTAATATCTTCAAACGAGCCGTTGGCACCTGTTTTCAGCGGAATTTTCCCGTAAAACTCTCCGCACAACTGCATAACCCTTTTTGCCTCTTCGTAGTGATCGCTTACATCCGATTCATCGGAATACCCGGCCGGCGAGCTCGTAGCATTCACCGTAACCCCTTCGACAGCAAAATGGTCGCCACTAAACAACAGGTAGGCCAGCGCATGCTGATCGTCCACTTCGTTGTTGGCATCGGTATCGAAAATGACCGGAATTTTTGAATTTTCCCACAAATTACATCCATTGAAAAAAAACGTGAGAATTATTAATACCCGGAGAAGTTTACCTCCGGAGTTCCGGGATTCAGATTTATCTTTCTTCATTGTCTTTACTGTTAGTTTACTCAGGTTTCGCAACTGTTATTCAATATTTATATTCAGATTTTTTAAAAGCACAAAATACAAAATACATAATACATTGATGATATGTAATATAAAAATTCCATTTTGCTATTAATCAATATGCGAACGTAGCGTCTTCCTGGCGCTCTTTTCAGTTGTGTTTTTTTACCGCAAGGATCACAAGGGTAAACACAAAGCACGCAAGGGTTTAATCAATTGAATTATAGATTGTCATGATATTGTTTCCATCGAATCCTGAGCAAGTTAACCCGAATTATTCATCACAAGAAACCACCGTATTGCGGCGGGCTTCATGATTGAATGTTGATGAATTTATCAGGCTCAGGGTTAACCCTAAATCACTGAGGATGCGGATACCCAATTTCGGGGAAGGGCGCAAACTTCAGATGAATTTTGCGGGCTGTGGCCAAACTTTATTTAGTATTCACTTTCCTGCATAGTCATTTTTTTTGCCCGGTAAGTAATATATGTACTTATCCGAAGCAATTTTTTATATATTCAAAAAATCACAATTAACCCGGCAATGAATTATCGCGGCAGATACCGGACTTTTAATCCGAAGCAAATCGTCACTTATCCTATTCGCGGACGCGAAAATAAAGTAGGGCTCAGCGATCTGCTCACGCCCGGGCAGGTCATGAGCAGCGATTTTGAAGTTAAGGATGAAGTAAAAGCGGGCCTGCGTATGCTGGCTTCTAAACTGGTAGAAATGAGAAAAAAAAATCTACCGGTGATCCTGTTTACCGGCGCCCATCTCATCAAAAACGGCCTGGGATTGCTGCTTGGCGATTTGGTAAAAAAGGAAATGCTAACCTGTGTTGCAGGCAATATGGCCACATCTATTCACGACTTCGAACTGGCCATGATCGGCGAGACAAGCGAATATGTGCCGAGAGCGCTTGAAAGAGGCCAGTTTGGAATGGCCTATGAATTTGCCTACATCAACACGGCAATGAATGTGGGCGATCAACACGAACTTGGCCTTGGCGAAAGCCTGGGGAAAATGATCATTGAAGCGGATTTCAGAAAAGAGGTGCTCAGCCAGGTATGGAAGGAAGGGAGTCCGGATCATTTTAAATACCCGGAAAAAAGTGTGCTGGCAACTTGTTATAAAAAAGGCATTCCTTTTACCATACATGCAGGCATTGGCACGGATGTCACCGACCAGCATCTTTCCTTTGACGGCAGGGCAAAGGGTGGCTGTTCAGGAAGGGATTTTTTGATTTATACACATGAGATTGAAAAACTTCACCAGGGCGGAATGGTGCTGAATATCGGCAGCGCTGTTACTGGTCCGGAGGTATTCCTGAAGGCTGCATCCATGACCGGAAATATCGGTAAAACTCCAAGGGGCATCATAACAGCCGATTTTGATATCAGGCAATTCAACCGGGCAGATATTACTGATGAATCGAGTACAGGGTATTATTACCGCGACCAGAAAAGTATTGTAGTGCGGGTGCCCGAGGCTTATGGCGGTAAAGGCTATTACATTCAGGGCAACCAAAAGCAGACATTCCCATTGTTTTACAAGTATATTACCGAACTGATTTAACAAGACCTTTTTACATTTTTCAGAATTATGTCAATGGACCAGCAAAGAGTCAAAGAGATCATTGAAAAGATTAAAAGTGCCAGGGTTGCCGTTTATGGAGATTTTTGCCTTGATGCTTATTGGATCATGGATCCCCGCGGATCCGAGGTTTCGGTGGAAACCGGATTGCAGGCGGAGGCAGTCAGCAGGCATTATTACACGCCAGGCGGAGCTGCAAATATTGTAGCCAACCTGTCTGCGCTGGAGCCGGCAGCAATCAGGGCCATTGGCGTTGTGGGAGATGATATTTACGGGCGTGAGCTCACTGCCCAACTCAAAGCACTCAGGGCGGATACTTCTTCATTAGTTATCCAAAAGGAAAATTTCAATACCTACACCTATCTCAAAAAATATCACGATGATGCGGAGGACCCGCGCTGCGATTTTGGCGTATTCAATGAGCGCAATTCGACGACTGATGAGCAAATTCTGACAAATATCCGGGAGACATTGAAGGAATATGATGTCCTGATTTTCAATCAGCAGGTGGCAGGCAGCCTGAACAACGAGGCTTTCATAAAAGGAGCAAATGAGATATTCCGCGAATTTGATGATAAGATCATCATCGTGGATTCGCGCCACTATAATGACCGGTTTGAAAATATTTACAGAAAAACCAATGATACCGAGGTCGCTGCATTGTGTGGTGTATTGATGAATCCAAGTGAATCGATTCCGTTTTCTGAGATCAGGAAGTATGGTTCTGAGGTATTCGGTCAAACAAAAAAACCGGTGATTGTGACCTGTGGTGCGCGTGGAGTAATTGTTTTTGATGGTGATGGAATCCACGAAATACCAGGTATTCAGCTTACCTCAAAACTCGATACCGTGGGAGCCGGGGATACCGGACTCAGCGCCGTATCGCTTTGTCTCGCCGTGGGCATTTCACCCGCTGAGGCTGCTGCATTTGGCAATTTTGCCTCGGCTGTAACAGTGCAAAAACTATTTACTACCGGCACGGCTTCTGCCGAAGAGATTCTTGAAATCAGCCCTGATCCGAGCTTTATCTACAATGCAGACCTTGCAGAAAATTTTCGCAGCGCCAGATACCTTGATGATACGGAAATTGAAGTATGCGATGAAAGCGTCCTGGATTTATTAGGAGAAATCAAGCATATTGTCTTCGACCATGATGGCACCATCAGCACGCTGAGGCAGGGCTGGGAGGAGATCATGGAGCCGATGATGATCAAGTCGATTTTAGGCAAAAAGTATGATTCCATTGATCGTACAGGCTACAATGAGGTTGTAAGGCAGGTGAGGGAATACATCAATAAAACAACCGGTATTCAGACCATATTCCAGATGGAAGGCCTTATAAAAATGATTGAAGAATTTGGATATGTGCCCAAAGGCGACATACTGGATAAATTTGATTACAAAGAAATCTACAACAATGCCCTCATGGAGATGGTGAATAAAAGGCTTTCCAAGCTCCACGCCGGCGAACTGGATGTGTATGATTTTATGCTCAAGGGGGCCCATGGTTTTTTACTCGAGCTCAAAAAGCGCGGAGTTGTCATGTATCTGGCAAGCGGCACAGACCTGGAAGATGTAATCAATGAAGCGACTATGCTCGGATATGCCGACTTTTTTGACGGCGGTATTTATGGCGCAATGCGCGACGTCGGCAAATTTTCTAAAAAGATGGTGGTTGAAAAGATCATTCGCGAACACAATCTGAAAGGCAACGAGCTGGCAGTATTTGGCGACGGACCGGTTGAAATCCGGGAAGGAAGACGTTTTGGAGGTATTGCGGTGGGTATCACGAGCAATGAAATCAGGCGCTACGGGATGGATATCCATAAAAGATCAAGGCTTGTCAAAGCCGGAGCACAATTGCTGATTTCGGATTTTTCACAGTATAAAACACTTGTTAGCCTGCTGTTCAGGAATTAGTCTGAGCAGCGCCTTAAATACATTATTTAAAACACTCAAAATGAAGCTGTCAAAAGTATTATCAATTACCATTATCATACAGTCTGTCTGGCTGTTGTCCTGCAGCGAGCAGAAATCAAGCTCCAATGCTGATGCATCTTTTACTAAGTACGTCGATCCGTTAATAGGTACAGACTTTTTCGGGCACACCTTCCCGGGCGCCACACTGCCCTATTCGATGGTGCAACTCAGCCCGGACAATCACCCTCAGGGCTGGACATACAGTTCCGGTTATGCTTACCAGGACAATACCATCATGGGCTTTAGCCATACACATCTGAGCGGAACGGGATACACTGCTTGTGGTGATGTGCTCATCATGCCGACAATTGGTGATCAGGTGCAGGTGGTGCCGGGAACAAGGGAGCAACCTGAATCCGGCTACCGTTCAGCATTTGACCATAAGCATGAAAAAGCATCGCCGGGTTATTATTCCGTTCTGCTGAAAGATTACAACATACTTGCGGAACTCACGGTTACGAAAAGAGTGGGCCTGCACCGCTACACATTCCCTGAGGCAACCAAAGCGCCAATAATCGTGGATTTAGGACATACCATCGGCGGCCTGGGAGACATGGATATTTCACATATATTTATTGAAAATGACTCGGTTGTATCGGGTGTTAAAAGTTCCATGGGTGTAAAGGTTTACTTCACCGCGCAATTCAGCAAGCCCTTCAAATATTATGGCACCTTCGATGCGGGGTACACAACTCCGGAATCAGGCGCAAGCCAATTCCCTTATAAAAATGAAGAGATTGGTCAAAAGATTGGGGCCTTTCTGGTATATGATACGGATGAAGGGGAGCAGATACTGGTGAAAACTGCGCTTTCTTATGTGTCTGTAGATGGGGCAAAGAAAAATCTTCAGGCAGAACTCGATCACTGGGATTTTGATAAAATCAGAAAGCATGCAAATGATACCTGGAACCAGGCGCTTTCTGTCGTCAGGATCAATGACCCTTCGACTGAAAAAAAGACAATTTTCTACACAGCCCTTTACCACAGTCTGTTAGCCCAACAGACATCGCAGGATGTCGATGGCAGCTATTTCGGTATGGATGGCAAGGTGCATCAGGTTGAAAAAGGAGATTTTTATCCATCATTTTCATGCTGGGATACGTACCGGTCGCAACATCCGCTGCTCACCATCATCGCGCCTGACCATGTGAATGATATGATCAGGTCGATTGTGGCAAAAACGAAAGAATACGGTTGGATGCCGGCGCAGCATTTCAGAAATGAATTTGGTCAGGGCATGGTCGGCGACCATCTGATACCTGTTGTAGTGGATGCTTTCATGAAAGGGCACCGGGATTTTGATGCTGAGTTCATTTATCAGGCCATGAAAACCAAAGCCCTGGGACTGCCGCCTGCTCCTTTTCCGGTTTCAGCCGGCCGATCGGGGATTTTGGATTATCTGAAATCCGGTTATGCGCCATATGATAAAGTGACCGAATCCGTGCCGAATACCCTTGAACTGGCCTATAACGACTGGTGCATCGCCATGATGGCAAAGGAAATGGGCAAAGAAGATGATTGCCGGCTTTTCGAAAACAGGGCCTATAACTATAAGAAATTATACGACAGTGAGACAAGATTTTTCAGGCCCAAAAAGTCAGATGGTTCCTGGTTGCCGGAAATTAAAGAAAATGCCCAGGAAATAGTGAAGACGGGAGATCACAGCTACTATAAATATTTTGATCCGCTGCTTGTAGGCAGGCGCCCCAGCAGGCATTACACCGAGTCGAATGCATGGCAATATCTTTGGTCGGTGCAGCACGACGCGCAGGGCATGATCGATCTATTTGGCGGAGCGGACAAGTTTACTTCGCGGCTTGATCAGTTTTTTAGCATGACGGCTACCATTACCCCGCCAAAATACGTCGGTGTGGTCGGTACCATCGGCCAGTATGTGCATGGCAACCAGCCTTCCCATCATGTGGCCTATTTGTATAACTATGCTCAAAAGCCATGGAAAACCCAGGAAACGACCAGGAAGGTTATGGACTTATTCTACAGGACAGGTCCTGGTGGTCTCTGCGGCAATGAAGATATGGGCTCCCTGTCGTCATGGTTTGTGCTCAGTGCTATGGGATTTTATCCTGTCGCACCCGGAAATACTCAATACGCCATCGGATCGCCGTATTTTGAAGAGGTGATTATTGATTTACCCGGTGGAAAGGAATTTAAAATCAGGGCTCAAAATAATGTCAGGCAAAACCCATATATCAACTCAGCGACACTTAACGACAAAACATTCAACAGAACCTGGATCGACCATAAGGAAATTATGGAAGGCGGTGTGCTGGAATTTGAAATGGCGCTGGTGCCAAATAGTAATTGGGCAAATGAAAAAAATGCCGTGCCTTATTCCCTTACAAAATTAAAATAGATGAATATGAGAAAATCGCGTATTGTATTATTCCTGTTCCTGTTCAGTATGACTGGCAGCATTATCGCTCAGAAAAAAGGAGATTTTATCGTCAAGGAACAGCTTATTTTTGATCCTCAGCACGAGCATAGTCATGGCAGCAGCATTGTAATTTTGCCCAACGGGGATATCCTCGCCGCCTGGTTTCAGGGAAGCGGTGAACGCAAGGCAGACGATGTCCGCATTCTGGGATCACGACTAAAAAAAGGATCAAAAAATTGGGAGTCGCCCTTTCTGATGGCAGTTACGAGAGACATTCCGGATTGTAATCCGGTCTTGTTTCTGAATAGTGAAAGCAAGCTGTTCCTTGTCTGGGTGGCCGTGCAGGCCAATCGCTGGGAGTTTTCGATATTGAAATACCGCACATCTACAAATTACAATAATTCCGGGGCGCCTGTCTGGGAATGGCAGGATAATATCCTGCTGAAACCAGGCAATGAATTTGCCGGTGAAGTGGCTGCAAAATTCAGGGATTTGCCGGAGCATCATGCCGGCTGGGCTGAGTATGCGCCGGCGTATGATGGCATGATCATCGAAGCAGCCAGAGATCCGAAAAAGCGGAGCATCGGCTGGATGACCCGCATCAAGCCGCTTGTATTGGAGTCAGGTAAAATTCTGCTTCCCTTGTATTCAGATGGATATAATTTTTCCCTCATCGCCATTTCTGATGACAAAGGTGACACCTGGCGACCGTCCTTGCCAATAGTCGGCAGGGGGCCGATTCAACCCGCGCTTATCCAAAACCAAAACGGCGACATCACGGCTTTTATGCGCGATAGTGGTGATCCGCCGGCACGGGTGCATACAAGCATATCCATAGACCAGGGAGAGACATGGAGTGCGACAATTAAAACAGATATCCCCAACGAGGCAAGCGTGGAGGTGTTGCGGCTTGCTGATGGAAAATGGGCCTTTTTAGGCAACGACATCGACGACGGCAGGTATCGCGTCAGTTTGTATTTGTCTGACGATGAAGGCCAGACCTGGAAATGGAAGGTACGGCTCGAGGACGATCCAAAAGATGGCGGCAGCTATTCTTATCCATCACTGTTGCAAGACGAAAAGGGATTATTACACATCTCATACTCATACCGCACTTCAGAAACCCAAAAGTCGATTAAATATGTGGTGGTAGATCCGAAAAAGATTACCAGGTAAGGGCCTGATTTTGGGCCGGAAAAGTTGTGCACGCTTCTTTGGGAATTAAGCCTGAACGCGAAAGTAATTAAAAATTTACCACAGATTTGCACAGATATAATCCGTGAAAATCCGTGTCAATCTGTGGTGAAGAAAAGAGGACTTAACTCAACAATAGCCCGGAAAAAACCAATAATGCAATTTGACAAAGAGACGATCAATAAGGCT
>CAYZWN010000065.1:0-20547 GCA_964482185.1 uncultured Roseivirgaceae bacterium | reverse complement strand
TCCATGCATTGGTGTCGGTCGGATTAATATTTTGTAACATATCTTTTTGCGTTTTATTACACGATTAAACAGGTAGCAAAAATAGCACAAATGGATCAAGTGCTAAGAGATTATTGAGATAAGTTTCAAGTCCGCGAGCTCTAAATATGATCGATCTGGATTTGAATCAGAATAGCTTTATTGGAGCTGGTTTTTGCATTGAATGATATTCCCTGGTCATTCCAGGATATTTCTGCAGGATTTAGAATTGCTCCATCGAGCAAGCCATCCAGATTTTCCATTAAGTCACCGGGATAATCAGAAAGTTTTACCAGAATTTCATTAAAATTGATGGGGGTGCCTGAATACAGAATAAACAATTTTTCCTGCCCGGGGTCTCCAATGATTTCTATGTAGTTGTCCTCGCCGGGAATAGCGAGTTCTTCCGAGCTATAGATCATGGCCGGGCTGATGTTTTCCGCGTATGGGAAGATTCTGAAAATTTCATTTTTGTCATCAATACCAAACACATAAATATAGGCGGGGCGCTCATTTTTTAAATGTACACGGAAGTGTGTGCCTGTACGGAAGGGCTCTTCGCTCATGAATACACCAGGGTTCAACTGTCTCGTTTTTAATATCTTGCCATTACTCATTTTTAATTGCACATTCCCTGAAAAATCCACTATTTCATTTGCATCCGGAAAATTGTGAACCTCATATGCATATCGGGTAAAGCTTATAAAATCACCATATCTGATCCACATAAAACCATCATTACCCCAATCCTTTCCCCAGCTATTAATGACTTCAAAAGCACCGCCATACTTCTCATCATCATATCCAACAACACAAAGAGCCTGTCCTGGAAAGTCGTAGTTCATTAGTTCGCCAGGTTGCCAGAACTCCTTTGCCTTGAAAAAGGAGGGAGGGCAATGCATGCCGATGACTACCGGCAGGTTTTGGGAAATTGATTTCTTAACAGCGCTGATTTTGTACTTGTCCGCGTGGCTTTCATCGAAAATCCTTCTGTAATCAAGAGGAACGAATGATTTTCTGCTCATAAATGGTTTGGGAAGGTATTTGGGGCAGAATTCCATGAAATCCTCAAATGCAGGTACATTGCCGGACTTCATGAATTCGAGTGCATCACGAAGACCGATTCCACTTTCGCAGTTTTTATCACTCGTTTCCCGGGTTTGTTGGTAAAGGAATGCAGGGGAACCTGCGTATTGGGAGGGGATTATTTCTGCCGCATTGCCATTGATTGATTCCAGGATTGATTTTGCACTCCATGCGACCGCCCATGCCGGTGATGTGTTCAACTGAAGCTGATTTCCGGGAGGCGGGCTGAAAAATTTTAAACTGTGCTGCAATGGTAAACCAGCAAATTCATTGCGACTCAGACTAATCCTGACCGGTGTTTTTTGGTATGCATCGTCATCAAAAACCAATCCCGTTCCAAACCTCTGAGCACTGGCGCCTACATTTATTATACAAAAAATGATTACAGCTATGCGCTTCATGGGCGTAAATGATAATACAAGCAAAAAAAACCTGGTTTAGCCATAACCTTATTTTACTATAAAAATGAAATCACTGCCTGGCTGATCCGTGCCAAATTCGCCAAATCTGGGCTCAGGATCTATTTTCTCAACAAACGATTTGATTTCCGAGAGCGTAAGTATATTGTCTTCTCCGCCATACGAACGAAATGCCTCGAGTAGTTTTCTTGTAAAAGGAGAGTGTTGCCCCGGACGGCCATCAGAAACGTATTCCTTGCCTCCGGAGGTTAGAAATTTCCTTGTCCGGAATTTGAGTTTTCTGCTGATGTACTCAGCGTTTCCAAGATCATCACTTCCGTATCCACCTCTGTGGGCAGAACTACTTATAAACGGATCAAATGTTCCACCAAAGCAGGCATCAATCGTTAAGAAAATGTGCTTACTCGGAATGTTGTCGATGATGCCTCTCAGCGTGCTGTGCGACAAATAAGTCAGTTTTTCTTCATCAGAAATTTTAGAGTCATTGCATACCAGATATCCCTGGTTGAAAAGCGGATCGAAATGGCCATGCCCTGCAAACATTATAAATAGCTGATCATCCGGCAAATAGCTCTTTTTTGTGTACTCGCGTAGTTTTTGCAGGATGTCTTTTTTCGTGGGATTTTTAACAACTTCGATTTCAAATCCATACATGGCCTCAAGATCAGTAGCGATGGTTAAAACATCATTCACCGGATTCTGGAGGTTATCCCAAAACTCATATTCATCTGTTGCAAAAAGCAGTGCATAGTCGTTTCTGTTTCTCTTTTTTTCACCATCACCACCGGTTATCACATTGATTTCTCTGATCGAGGTCGCGATTCCGCCTTCCTTATTTTTAGCAGTCACCCTGATTTTATTGATGCCCGGCCGCAAGAGTATTTCCGTATCCACTGCGCGTTCGAGATCGCTGAGTGATTTGACGGAAACAACCGCGAATCCCCTTTGCCTGGTCACAGGGTAATCATTTAGGTAAACGCTGACATCCTCAAGCCCCTTGTTTGAGCGCACATTAAGCTGCAACTGGTATTTGCGCGAATCAATGTTGGTGAATTGGATTTGCGGATTGAGCCAGGTGATTTCCGGGACAGGCACAGGTTGATTTTTTTCATTCGCGGTGAAGTCCAGGAAAAATTCTCCTGTTTGCCCCGCAACTATTGATTGAGCTAATGCCCTCGAAATTAAAAAAATGAATGCTATGGTACTAAAAGTTCTCATAAGCGTACTGTTTTGGACCGATTTAATATTTTAGTTTTTAACTATTCTTCCATGAAATTCTTTCGTCAAAAACTGATTTTTTATTTTTATGCTGTATATGTAAATTCCATTTTGTAATGAATTTTCAGGTTGCCATTGAATAGTATGGGCACCGGGCATCATACGCTCCTGATTCAGATTAATAACCCGCTCACCTAAAAGATTATACATGTCATAACTTACTTCGTAATCCGAATTTAACTCAGGCAGCATAATTGAAATGCTCAAATCGTTCCTGAATGGATTTGGAAAAGGTGAAGATGCCGTGATTTTGATTCCGGATATGGCAGACTCAATGAAAGATTGATTGCCATAAATTACCTTAAATGCCACTGGCTGACTCAGATCAACATTGTATTCCTGCTCTTGAGTCATATCTATCAATATGTCGTGATTGAAATCGTATAACAATAGATTTTTGGATTTCAAATCAAATGAAGGAGCATCCCAACTCAACCTGAACTGCCTGTCAGTTGCGTTGGAGGATGCTACGAATTGCCAAATATACTCCCCGCTGCTGCTGGTTATATCTCTTGAAAGTTGACCGAAAATATGATTAGGTTGCTCGAAAGCGATATCTGCATACGAAATAAATCGCGGTAAGCGAGGTCTGTCAAAATGATCATACGCCGGCCGGGCATCCTGATGCATGCCGATGCCGGCCAGGTCATTTTTGATTTCCTTGTTTTCAATACTTAAGTTCATGTACCAATCAAATCCCTGGTCATCCATTGAAGTCAGGCGTCCTGAAGAATTTGGAATGTCGGTGACGGGTATTGTTATCGATGTTTCTGAAAGTGCATAAACAAAGCCGCCTTCGAAAACTTCCAGCCTGGCGGATTCTTTGTACTGCTGATCATAAGTATATAGTATCAGTTCATTTGAGCTGAGGTCATTTTGGTTCCGCACCTGATTCCAGTCGAGTACAAAAGGGTAGGGGTTCCCTATCAGATTCCATCCTTTTTTCAATTGGATCAGCGCCTCGTTCGACTGATGATTGGCAGGTGATTGAGCGCTTTCAAGGTATATTGCCTGGTCGAGTTTCGGCATTTTATTAAACCAGAATCCTTCACCCTGATGCATCAGCGCTGAGGTGCTGTTTCCTACCTCAATATTGTTTCCTCCGTTGTAGCTAAATAGTCTCCATGTTTTATCGCTGCTCGATCCATAGTCCGAGAAAATCTTTGAAACCCTGTTTGGAGAGACGGATTGGTACGGATTGGTGATGATTTTGTACGACACCTGGTCCCCATTATAAGTCTTACTGGTAGGTGTAAATTCCCTGGTATTATATGATCTGTATGTTTGGCTGACTGAAGTAACTGAGGTATTTCCGGATGCATCCACAGCCTGAAAATAATATTCTACACCAAGCTCGTCCATATCCCTGGTATTCATGGTGATTTCTGCGCGGAAGAATTTTTCATTATCCTGCATCACGTTTAGTGCATTTGAAATTTCAAAGGGTTGGTCAGCTCTGATTTTCCGATAATAAAAATGGATATCTTCCATTTTTTCGTTGTCAACCGCACTGACAGAAATGGTGAAATTCTGGTGGGAGTCGCTAAGCACATATTGAGGATTATTTTCGAAATTCAGTAATTGGGGCGCCTCGGTATCACTGAATGGGATCACTTCAATTTTTGTGTCCCATGTAATTGCAGCGCCGGCCAGATCTTCAGACCTAATGGTTAAATCATAGAAATTTGCAGCCGGATTGTTGTAATTGTAAAGCAGTGGAATTTTTGTAATCAGGCTGTCATTTGTATCGATTGTAAAAAGATCAGCACCAGTCAATAACGATAATTGGTGTTTATCCCCCTCATCCTGATCAAAGGTGAATATTTTGCCAATCGCGTAACCTGCGCCTCTGCCATCCATAATTTGGTTTGAAGAAATACGGATGCTGTCGGGTGGATCATTTACATCAATTACATTTATTCTAAATGATTTGCTTACCGAATAGTCACCCTCCTGAGCTTTGATCCTTACTTTATAAACGTTCTTTTTTTCATAATCAAATGCATGATTTGCCATGAGCATATGATCTACTACCGTAAAAGAGGTGTTGTCATCATCGCCTTCACCCCTTGTGAGTGTAATAATGTAATTCTGATCAGCATCCGGATCTACTATGATAACATTAACGAAAGCATCCGGATCGTTTTCGGGTAATGATGATGGCGATAGATACATACTATCCATGGGCTCATTCACATCGATCACATATATTGAAAAAGCTTTTTCCATTGAAAGTCCTTTCAGGTCTGTAGCCCTGATTCGGATATAGGCAATTGGGGTTTCTTCATAGTCAAGCGGGCTCTTGAGTTGGAGTACATTGCCATTCGTGATCTGAAAATATGCATTGTTGACTGAGCTGTCTCCGGCCACAAGTGCAAGTGTGTGCATATCTCCTGCATCTTCATCCAATACAGAAATTGTCGAGCTGAAATCAAGGCTGTTTTCTTCTATACTTAAATCACCAGCAAGAAGTATATCATATGGTGGCTCATTGATATCGTTGATTGTAAGGATGAAATTTTTCTCTGTAAATGCTGCGTGACTATCCGTTGCCCTGATCCTCACGGTTCGGGAGGGAGATGCCTCATAATTGAGGTTTTCGGCAATTTTCAGATTGCTGTCTTCAATGTAAAAGAATGAATTGTCAGCCGAACCTTCTCCTGAAACAAGAGAAAAAGTTGGCATGGCATCCTCCGGATCGGGATCATCAGCCCTGATAACTGTAAATACTGATCCTGTGGGCATATTTTCATCGCGTGATGAACTGGTAATTCTTAAGTTGGATGGGGGATTATTGTCATATCTCCAGATTTGTGAATTAATTTCCCTGTCTGAATCTTTTATCCGGGTCAAACCAAATTGATTATTCGGAGCATTGTGAACAAATCCAATGGCTTTTAAAGATTCGTTTTCGACCACCTGGGTGCCCACGGCAGATATGACCGTAGTTGAAGTATCGCCGATAGGAGAGAGATCTCCCAGGTTAAATCGGTGCATCAGGAGATTATACCTGTCAGTTCCGGCAGCAAATCGCAATCCATAGAAGCTCACAAGCAGTTCCTGACTTAGTTCGCTTATTGACAGGGTTGGCAATTTTTTATCCTCATCAAAGCTTTGGTTGCCCGGAAGGGAAGGTAAATACACATCGGAGGTGCTGGTCAGTGCTCCTGAGGTTGCGCTGGCTTTTCTTAGAATGATATCTTTGCTTACTCTGAAAGCCCCATCCGGATCAGTATAGTATGATTTTTCAAATGCAAAGAGTACTTCATTGCTTGCCGGATTTAATATTGCTGCCGGATTGATAAAGTAATTTTCTGTTGCCCCTTCCGGGCTTAATCTGAAAAATTCATTCACCGGTAATCCACTGACCGGGTTTAACATGATACCCCAAATCTCACTTCCTGATACCAGCTTTAATTCAAAAATGACCATGAAATGATTTCCATTGAAAACAAGCTTGCTGCCAAATAATCCGTTGTTTGCCGTGCCGAAATCTGATTTGTTGATGTTTGTTTGCTGTGTCAAAACTGATTTGGTGTTTGCATTCAGGTATTTAATTACCAAAGATGATTCGCCGGCTGTAGTTACTTTGTGATAACTCAGTGCGTAGAGATTGTTTTTACCGTCCTGGGACACACCCAAACCGCGGAAGGGATCTCCGATTCCATCGCTATCAACTGATACAGGAGCATGTGTGATTACATGATCATCTGCATTCATTGCGCAATAGAGCAGATTTGATTTATTGCCAATTGAGCCGATAGATTTGAAAAAAATGATGTATTCATTCAGCGTGGCATTAAAAAGCAGTGCCGGTTCCATAATCGAGTTATTACATTCGCCTATGGCGATATCATTGCCTGTGGAAGTGCCTGATATGGCATCAATAACTCTGGCAAACAATCGCTCTTTTCCACATCCCGCATCATTTTTCACATAAAGAACCAGGTACTCCTTCGATTGTGGATTAAAAGCGATGGATGGTGAGTTGTTTCCCAATCCACTGCCCAATGATAATGCGGTAAGCCCAAACATACTTTGCTCCTGACCGGCCTGAGCCGCCAAAAACGGGATCGCAACGGCAAAAAATGCGCTGAATAATTGTTTGCGATATGTGGGGCTGCATTTCATAATTAATTGCTTCCCGGGACAGCTGGTGGTTGAGGGATGGCATCTTCATCTTCACTCCCCATCAACAGGATTGCCGCGATACCGCCTGCAACAAGGGCGGCGGGAATCATCTTTAATCCGAGCGACGATTTCCTTGCCACGGAGAATGATTGGCTGGTTTCTTCACGCAGCAGATTGTTTGTATCTGCAATCCGCACGGCATATCCTTTGCCCGGACTTACATTATCGGGCAATGCCCAGACAAAAGAACCGTTGTTTTCAACAATTACAGGATCAACGACAGGCACCCCGCGACGTGTTACGCTAAAGAGGATATGGGTTGATTTGTCGCCTGGTTTCCATTGGATGTCGAATCTGCTGCCACGCTTAATGCGGGTATTTTGAAAAATATTCTGGTACGTTACTATCGGGATGTATTTGTCACCCCTAATGCGCAGACTGAGGTCTCCTTTAAAATTTCCAAGCTCTTTTTTGGCATTCCAGTAAATTACTTTCCCGGCTCCTGTTTTAATGCCCTTGCCTACATCGCCAGTGGTTTGCTGTAGTGGCTTTTGGAAATTATCATGGGAACTGTAGAGATAAAATTCATACACTTCATCAGCCTCGCCATTAAGAAAATCATAGCGTACTACCACCAGATCATTTTCGATTGACATAGTAACGCTATCCGCATCCTGGCAGATTGCGGGAATAGCGTAAATGGTAAGATAAAAAAGCAGTAAGTATAGTTTTAGCCTCATTCAGAAATCCTGTAACTTTTCAGGGTATTATAACTATTTAGTTAAGTATGGTTCAGCCATAAATAATCGCTTGTTCAAAAATCCTCACCTAAACCAAAGCTTTAATAGAATAAAGACTTAAATATATGGCATTTTTTTCATTATAAATCAGGCTTTTATCAATAAACAGGAATGCCGGATTACGATGTAAGGTTTTGAACTAAAGTGTGATGAGCAGGTTTATTTTGTTTAATTTTCTTAGGACAGATTATGGTTTTTGAAGACTTTCACCAGAAGTTTAAACTAAGAATTGGAGTGAACAGTCAGGATATTACAAAGAACATTTATTCAAGTTCGCGCAGATCAACAGGTACGACGCGTGAAACCCCTTGTTCAACCATGGTTATCCCGTAAATTACATCAGTACTGGCCATCGTGCGCTTGTTGTGCGTCACAATGATAAACTGAGAATCGCCTGAAAATTTGCGGACGATATTATTGAATTTGTCAATATTGGCATCGTCGAGGGGTGCGTCAACTTCGTCAAAGACACAGAAAGGCGCTGGTTTAAGCAAATAAATTGAGAAAAGTAAGGATGTGGCCGTAAGTGTCTTTTCTCCACCGGAAAGCTGACTAATTGTAAGTGGTTTCTTACCTTTTGGTTTAGCAATAATCTCGATGGAGGATTCAAGCGGATTCTCGGGGTCAATTAATCTCAGATCGCAATCGTCTTCTTCTGTAAAAAGAGACCTGAATACCCTGATAAAATTTTCTTTAATTTTTCCGAAAGACTGTAGAAAAGTTTCCCTGGCAACCAAATCAATTTCATCGATTGTTGCCATAAGTGAATCTTTTGCCCTGATCAAATCATCTTTTTGTTCAATGATAAAAGTGTGGCGCTCTTTGATTTCATCATATGCCTCCATTGCCATCGGATTAATCGGCCCTATACGATCAAGGACTGATTTACACCGTAAAACCTGATCGTTGAGTTCTTCTTCCGAAAGTGAAGCGATTTCGTTTTCTGTTTCGATTTTCGTTAGAGCGCTTATGTCGATTTCAAATTCAACAGCGAGCCGCTCCTTTACGGCGTTCACTTCAAGCTTAAGGTCATTGGCTTTATTTTGCAGTTCCATCAACAGGTCATCGACGTTGTCTTTCCTGGAATGGATTAGTCTCAGATTTTTATCGACCTCATCAATATACCCTCTTGAAGCATAATAGTCCTTTTCAGCCTCATTCACGCCTTGTTCAATGCTTTCCTTTTCCTTATAGAGCGCAATCAGTTCTTCCTCCCTGATTTCATTACTGTCGAGGAGTCTTTTTATTTCCTCCTCGTTTTTCTGAAGCTCACGGGTGTTTTTTTCAATGCGTTGTTCGGCGGCGGATTTGGCACTTTCCTTAAACGAAACCTCCTGTAAAAGGCTGTTTACTTTATTTTGTTGCTGGTGAAAATAGATATTTTTCTCATTATAGACGATGGATTTTTCATCAAGCAGGTCTTTATGTGCCATGAGCTCCAAATTCAAAGTTTCCAGTTCCGCATTCAGCGTGTTAAGTTCACTTTTTAAATTCCCGGCTTTTGGCGCTATGGTTAGAAGCGCTTCATTTAGATCGGCTATCTGCTCTATAATGTCTTCTTTACGCGTCGTATTGCTGCTGAGCAGGCCTGCCATTTGTTCCTGTCTGGTTTCGTACGAAACCAATTCCTGCCTCAGAAGGCTGATTTCTTTTTGCTGGTTTTCGATATGGATTTTGCGCGTCTGTGATTTCAGTGTATCGAGTTCCTGAAGCTTGCTTTTGTAGTTTTCTTCAATGTTTTCAAGCCTGGATTGGAGTTTTTTAACATCTCCAAAAAGCTTTTCGAGGTTTTTGGCACGGCCGATTCTTTTACCTTCAAAAAGTCCTACTGAACCACCGGAGATAGAAAACTTCCTCCTGGTGATTTTGCCATTTTGGGTAATAAACACGCTCTCCTTGTCTTTGGGAATACTTCCCTCCGGTCCTGTTACGATATACACATCATCCAGAATATGTGCAACCAGATTCCTGTATTTGTTTTCGTATTCTATGATTTCCGTTGCCGGAATGGCGTTGTCGAATAATTTCGGATCCTTGGAGTGATAGCCGTCGAATTTATTGAGAATAAAAAAGTGCGCTTTACCCTTGGCAGCGTCACTAAGTAGATTAATGGCCTGATAAGCAGACTCTTCGCTATCGACAATATAGTAATTCATGAAGGGCTCAAGGTAATTTTCGACCGTCACCCTGTACTTGTCATCGCAACTGATAATGTCCGAAAGGAGCGGCGCATTTTTATTCCAGTTTGCTTTCTTCTTTAAAAACTTAATTGCCTCCGGAAATCCTTCCAAGTTATCAACAAGCGATTTGGTGAGATTATATTCATTTTGGCGTGCGTCCAGTTTGCGGGCGGTTTGCTGTTTTTCTTCACGGATTACCTCAATTGTCTTTGCCGTGCTTTCAATTGTTTTTTGAAGCTGTGCCTCCGCTTTTTGCAGTTTTTCCAGATCTGACTCCTTTGCTGACAATTCAGCATTCAACTGACTTAGTTTATTCTCAAATTCAACAAGACTTGCTGTTTTTTGCGATGTATCACTTGTGGTTTTTTCCAGTTCCGATTTAAAAGAACTGAGCTGTACCGCCTTGATCTCCTGCTCTTTTATGTAATTATAAAGTTCATCCTTTTTTAACCTGTATTCCTCATCAAGTAGTTTGTGGCTTTCGGTGAGTTGATTTGTCTTTAGTTTTTGCTCTTCAAGTTCCTGTTTCAATATTTTCAGATGCGCTTCTGTTTCCAGTAATAGTTTGGTAGCGCTGTCCTTTTCCTGCAGCAAACTCTGTATCGAAAATGTTGATCTCTCCAGGCTTTGTTTGTCCTGGCTTAGCTGGTCTTTGTAGCTTTCACTCTTATCATTGAGAAAGCGAAGCCTTTCGTATTTTATCTTTTTTTCGCTCTCATAATTTCTGATACCGGCAACATGCTCGTTGAGTGTTTTTTGCCGACTTGCCAATAGCTTTTCCTTTTGTAGCAACTCAGCCTTTGCTTTTTCCAGTTCTGCCTGCTTTTCTGCAACTTGTTTATTAAGACTCAGTTTAAGGTCGTTTTCGCTTTGAATCTGCTTATTGATGCCCTCAAGCGCAGTTTGCTGTTTTGAAACACTTTTTTTGGCTAATTCAATGCTGTAGGTTTTATATTCTTCCTTGACCGAATAATAACGTTTCGCTTCCCTCGCCTGGCGTTCAAGGGAGCGCATATTTTTTTCAATTTCAAAAAGCAGGTCATCTACCCTGGTCAGGTCCTCATCGGTTTCTTTGAGCTTTTTAAGGGTTTCTTTCTTTCTGATTTTAAATTTTGAAACACCTGCCGCTTCTTCAAAAAGGTGTCTTCTGGAGTTTTCCTTGTCATTAAGAATATCATCCACCATGCCGAGTTCGATGATGGCGTAACTGTTGGATGCGATACCGGTGTCGAGGAAAAGATTTGTAATGTCTTTTAACCGGCAATTCACACCATTGAGCAGGTATTCGCTGTCTCCGGAGCGATAAAAGCGCCTGGTGATGGTAATTTCATTATAATCGACAGGCAATAAATTTTTGGTGTTATTGAAACTTAACGACACTTCAGCCATCTGTGTGGCTTTTCTGGTTTTGGTGCCGTTGAAAATGATATTCTCGAGCTTTTCAGACCGCAGGGTGCTGATCTTTTGCTCGCCAAGCACCCACCTGATTGCATCCACGATATTTGATTTTCCGCATCCGTTCGGCCCCACGATTCCGGTCACGCCTTCCCCGAAATTCACCTGAACTTTGTCTCCAAAGCTTTTAAATCCCTTGATCTCCAGTTTAGTGAGTTGCATCCGGTAATTTCAATTAGTCATTTAGTTTTGGCAGATCAGATCTGAAATATTTTAGTATAAATTTTTATAATTCAAATGCTTAAAGATTTTGACCGGAATAGTTACTTTAAGTTTTTTTTCAGATCGATCCGCAATATTATTGAAAAGCAACGCAAAATAGCTAATCACCATAAAGAAAAAAACGGATGGGTTAATTTATCGACTTTCTTCCCGCAGGAGATATTTGTATTTGCACCAGGCATTTTAGCCGCTTTGATTGCCGGTTGATTTATTGGCATAAATGTCGATAGATTGTTATAAAATAAGACTGTCAATCATTACTAAATAGGATAATCAGGCTTCTAATTCAAACAATATTTTTTATATTTGAGGTATGGATTTTGAAAATTTATTACCACTCGCACTTGCGGCCATTTATATTCTCACAAGGGTTTTTAAGGCTAAACCTAAAAAGGACGCTCCACATAGACCGGTGAGCCCCCGTCATACTTCCACCCCGACGACTCCTGTAACCCAAAAATCCACGGAGCCAAGGAAGACGTTTAGTTTCGAGGATATTCTTAAGGAATTTGAAAAGAACCTTGCCGGAGCAGATTATGCAGAGGAAAAACCGATGCCGGTTGATGTGATTGATTATGAAGAGCCGGAGCAATCATCATATGTGGAGCCGAAGCCTAGTCCTTATCACACGTATGAAGGTTACACCTACGAGACGCTGCCGAAACAGGAGGAGGAAAAATTGTTAGATCAAATAAAGGAAAGGCTCAAGTCGGAGCATTTTGAAGAAAGTGAATTTGTCAAAATGATTCGTGAGCCGGACGGCGCCAGAAACGCCATCATTATGAGTGAGATTATCAACAGAAAATACTTTGAAATATAGGTATGGCAAAATTTTTTAATGAAATATTATAGATAGGCAGTATTTTTATTTTACCTTCGCACTCCGAAAATCAGAATACATTGGAGACAACAACGTCAAAATTTTCAAGGCACGTTATTTATTTCAGGAGCAGGCCCTTCGGGGGCTGATGTTTTTTATAATTACCTACGGGGTAATTTCCACATATCCGATTTCCAATATTCTCTAAAATTTCCAAACGTTTCATTTTAAGTAAATGGCACAATTTGAAGTGCTGGTTGCTACCAGCGAACATTTTAAATTCATAGACGAAATTTGCCAACTCATCGAAGTTTCAGCAAAAGCCAGAGGTACCGGTATTGCCAAGCGTTCACCGGAATACATCCGAAATAAAATCGAAGAGGGCAAGGCTGTAATTGCCTTGTCGGAAAAAGGTGAATTAGCCGGTTTTTGTTATATTGAATCATGGGGAGAAAAGTTTGCGGCCAACTCCGGTTTGATTGTCGCAGAAAAATATCGCAAAATGGGATTGGCGATGCGCGTCAAGCGTAAAGCCTTTGAATTATCCAGGGCCAAATTTCCGAATGCGAAATTATTTGGCCTTACAACCAGTCTGGCCGTAATGAAAATCAATTCTGAACTCGGATACAGGCCGGTTACATTTTCAGAATTAACCGATGATGAAGCATTCTGGAAAGGTTGTCAGAGTTGTGTAAATTACGACATACTGACCAGGACAAACAGAAAACACTGCTTATGCACGGGGATGCTTTATGATCCAACTGAAAAAAATAAGCATCAACGCAAAAAATTCAATGAATACAAAACCAACTATGCAGTTTGGCTGAAAACAAAGGCCGAATTTCTATTGAAGAAGTTCAGAAAAAATAATGGAAAGAAATAAGACTTTTTAATTATGAATAAAAAAACAGTAGTGCTCGCATACAGCGGTGGTCTTGACACCTCATTTTGTGTTAAATATCTGACTGATGACAAAGGATATGAAGTACATTCCGTACTGGTGGACACAGGAGGCTTTACTCCCGAAGAGCTGAAAAAAGTTGAAGAAAGAGCCTATTCAATGGGCGTCAAACAACATGAAAACGTGTTGGCGATAAATGATTTTTATAACAGCTGCATCCGCTTCATGATTTTTGGCAATACATTGCGGAACAACACTTATCCTTTATCAGTCAGCGCTGAAAGAGTATTTCAGGCTAAGTCCATTGCCGAATACGCCAAAAAGATCAAAGCAGATGCTGTGGCGCATGGCAGCACCGGCGCCGGAAATGATCAGGTTCGCTTTGACATGATTTTTAATATTATGATTCCAGGCGTGGAGATCATTACACCAATCCGGGATATGCAACTATCCAGAGAGCAGGAGATAGAATATTTAAAAAGCAAGGGTGTAGAAATGGATTGGAAAAAAGCCCAATATTCCATCAATCAGGGTCTTTGGGGCACCTCTGTGGGAGGAAAGGAAACTCTGACATCCGATCAGTCACTCCCTGATGAAGCTTATCCGAGCCAATGTGTAAGGCGGGATTCAGCAATTATTACGCTTCAATTCGAAAAGGGTGAGCTGAAAGGATTGGATGGTGTTTCCTATGAAAATCCAGTAGATGCCATTCGCAAACTCAGTGACATTGCGAGTCAGTATGCCATAGGGCGCGATGTACACGTCGGTGATACCATTATCGGAATCAAAGGCAGAGTAGGATTTGAGGCGCCCGCTCCAATAATTATTATCAAAGCGCATCACCTGCTGGAAAAGCATGTACTTACAAAATGGCAACAATACTGGAAGGAGCAACTCGGAAGTTGGTATGGCATGCTGGTGCACGAAGGCCAATTCCTTGAACCGGTACTTAGAAATATTGAAAAATTTCTGGAGGATACCCAGGAACATGTTACCGGCGAAGTGATTGTGAAGCTGGAGCCATACAGGTTTACCCTTCACGGTATCCGGTCTCCTTACGATCTGATGTCATCAGAATTTGGCTCATACGGTGAAATGAACAAAGGATATACCGGTGAGGATGTAAAAGGTTTCTCAAAAATGTTATCTAACCAGGTGATGATCTACAACAAGATTAAGGAGAAAAATGAAAAAAGTTAAAGTTGGGATTATCGGGGCTGCCGGATACACGGGAGGTGAACTGATTCGCATTCTTATAAACCATCCTGATGTTGAGCTTATTTTTGCACAAAGCACCAGCAATGCCGGCAATCCATTGTATAAAGCGCACACTGATCTGATCGGCGAAACCGACCTTGTTTTCACTCAATCCTTCGATGATGGCAACATCGATGCGTTGTTTTTATGTTCCGGTCATGGGCAATCAAAGAAATTTCTTGAAGAAAATGCGGTAAGAGGTGATGTGAAAATCATCGATCTCAGTCAGGACTTTCGGATCAAAGATGTAAACCACAACAGATCATTTACTTATGGCCTCGTGGAGGCGGACCGGGACACCATCAAAGTTTCAGAAAACATTGCAAACCCTGGTTGCTTCGCAACATGCATTCAACTCGGTTTGCTTCCGCTGGGAAATTCAGGCTTATTAAACGCCGAAATTCATATTACGGCCATAACCGGATCCACCGGTGCGGGTCAAAAGCCGACATCCACATCGCATTTCTCATGGAGAAACAATAATATTTCGGTATATAAAGCATTCGAACACCAGCATCTCCTGGAAATTGGCCAAAGTCTGCAGAGTTGGCAACCGGGTTTTGACAAGGAAATAAATTTTATTCCGGTACGGGGGAATTTTACGCGTGGAATTCTGGCGAGCATTTATATGGATACCGATCTTTCAGAACAGGGGCTTGTCGAATTATTCAAGACGTATTACAGGCCCTATCCGTTTGTGACAGTTTCAGATGATAATATTGACGTGAAGCAGGTCGTCAATACCAATAAAGGTTTACTCCATGTGGAGAAGCATGGGAAAAAAGCATTTATCTTATCCGCGATCGATAACCTGGTGAAGGGAGCATCCGGACAGGCAGTCCAGAATATGAATCTGATGTTTGGACTTGATGAAACTGCCGGACTTAAACTGAAGCCTGTGGCGTTTTGATTGCCGCAAGGTCGCAGGTTGTTATTGTTATTAATGACTAATAGTAATATGGAACATTTTTTTAACGTGCATGATGTAGCAGATATTAATGCTTTGGTCAGTGAAGCTTTCTACTGCAAGCAGAATCCCAAAGCCGATGCGTTGCTTGGAAAGTACAAATCCCTTGGACTGATATTTATGAATCCGAGTCTGCGCACCAGACTGAGTACCCAGAAAGCAGGTATCAACCTCGGCATGGATGTGATGGTGATGAATTTCAGCGGTGAGGGCTGGGCACTGCAAACCGAAGATGGCGTGATCATGAACGGCGACAAAGCCGAGCATATCAAGGAAGCCGCTGCCGTTGTTGGCGAATACTGCGATATCATTGGATTAAGGTCTTTTCCCGGTCTTAAAAACCGGGAGCTTGATTATTCAGATCATGTGATCAATGCATTTATAAAATATGCCGGGGTACCAATCGTAAATCTCGAATCGGCAACCGTCCACCCTTGTCAAAGCCTGGCCGATGTGATGACCATCGAAGAGACAAAGCAAACTCCCAGGCCAAAAGTAGTGCTCACATGGGCGCCACATCCACGGGCATTGCCGCAGTCCGTCCCCAACTCATTTGCTGAATGGATAAACAGGATGGATTATGAATTTGTCATAGCAAATCCTGAAGGGTATGACCTTTCGCCGGAGTTTGTCGGAAGCGCAAAAGTAGTTCACAAACCTGAAGAGGCTTATAAAGGGGCAGATTTCATCTATGCAAAAAACTGGTCCTCCTTTGGGCGGTATGGTGAAATATTGTCTCACGATCCGGACTGGATGGTGGATGAAAGAAAAATGAAGAACACCAACAATGCCAAATTTATGCATTGTTTGCCGGTAAGAAGGAATGTTGTGGTGAGTGATGCAGTGATCGACAGTAAAAATTCCATTGTCATTCAACAGGCAGCCAACAGGGAATGGGCCGCGCAGGCGGTGCTCAAAACCATCCTTAAACATGGATAAAAAGCAAATCAGAATACTGAAAATTGGGGGGAAGGTTGTGGAGGATGCCCCTCAGCTGCACGCCTTTCTGAAGGCTTTTTCAGAATTGGAAGGCCACAAGATTCTTGTACACGGCGGTGGGAAGTGGGTATCTGAGATGTGCCAAAAGCTTGGTATTGAAGTTAACATGATCGACGGACGGCGCATAACCGATGCTCCGACACTCGAAGTAGTGAAAATGATGCTCGCCGGTGTGGCGAATAAAAACATCGTGAGTGCGTTGCAGGGGTTCGGCTGCAATGCCATCGGCATGACAGGCCCAGATGCCAATTCTATTCTGGCTGTAAAAAGGCCATTGAAAAATGGTATAGACTTCGGATTTGTTGGCGATGTAACGGCAGTTGACCATTTGATGATCGCCCGGTTGATTGAAGCCGGACTTGTGCCGGTATTTGCAGCCATGACCCATGATGGTAATGGTGTAATGCTCAATACCAACGCTGATACCATCGCGTCCTCGTTAGCTGTAGGGCTCGCAGCAAGCTATGACGTGGAGCTTACTTTCTGTTTCGAACTCAATGGTGTTTTGAGTGATATCAGCGATCCTGAGAGTGTCATTCACATTATAAATCCAGACAGATATAAAGACCTCAAAAAAAATGGAGTCATCACAGCCGGTATGATACCGAAGATTGATAACGCCTTTGATGCAATAAAAACAGGCGTGCGGGCAGTCAGGATTATGAATTCAAATAGTATTGCTGATGTGGTTGCAAACAAGAACAATGTTGGAACTTTAATAATTAATTAATTGCAAGTAGATTTTAAGGAATACGTTCAACTTCTGGAGCATCTTATCGCTACGCCATCAATAAGTGGCCAGGAAGATAAGACTGCCATCATTATACATGATTTTCTTGCCGGTAAGTCGATTCCGGTAAAGCAGTTAAAAAATAATATTATTGCAAGAAACAAACATTTCGACCCGGCAAAGCCTACCATCCTGCTCAATTCGCATCACGATACGGTAAAGCCCAATAGTTCATGGAAAAAAGATCCATTTACTCCGGTAGTGGTTGATGGAAAAATGTTCGGTCTTGGCAGCAATGATGCCGGCGGGCCACTGGCCTCCTTGATTGCTGCATTTGTGCACAATTATGACCGCGAAAACCTGAGCTACAACCTGATAATTGCCGCCACAGCCGAGGAAGAAACCAGCGGCGCGCATGGCATCATTTCGGTTTTGCCTGAACTGCCTGAAATCGAATTTGCAATTGTCGGGGAACCGACCTGTCTGGATATGGCTGTGGCTGAAAAAGGATTGATGGTGCTGGATTGCATTGCTCATGGAAAATCTGGTCATGCTGCGAGAAACGAAGGCGATAATGCCATTTATAAGGCAATGGAGGCCATAAGGTGGTTTAAGGAATACAAGTTTGAAAAGGTATCAGCCATGCTGGGCGAAATAAAAATGACCGTGACCATGATCGAGGCAGGTACACAGCACAATGTGGTGCCGGATGCGTGCCGGTTTGTTGTGGACATACGCAGCACCGATGTGTTGTCGAACGATGAAGTCCTTGCAATAATAAAAAATGCTGTACAATGCGAAGTCATTCCAAGATCACTCAGATTGCAGCCTTCCGGATTGCCTGAAGGGCATGTTCTGTATCAGTGTGCCAAAGATTTAAAGATCAAAACTTACGGATCGCCAACTCTTTCGGATCAGGCATTGATGGCTTTCCCTTCGGTTAAGATCGGACCGGGTGACTCTGCAAGGTCGCATACTGCAGATGAGTATTTAGAGTTGAAGGAGTTGGAAGCGGGAATTGAATCATACATAAAGATGTTGGATTATTTGAATAATCCTGCCGTCAATGATTAAAGCATAAACAATTGAATCTTTCCACAAATCGAAAAACACAAGGACACATGGCAACACCGAAAAATAAATTGTGGCAAAAGGATGTAAGTGTAGCGCGGGAAATTGAAAAATTCACAATTGGCATGGACAAGGAGCTTGATCTATTACTTGCCAGGTATGATGTGATCGGTTCCATTGCACATATCAGAATGCTGGAATCAATAGGATTGCTAAACGCTGACGAATGCCGGGCGTTGTCAAAGGAATTGTCAGAAATCCATGGTGAAATTGAGCAGGGGTGTTTTACTATCGCACCTGGCGTGGAGGATGTGCATTCACAGGTTGAATTGTTGCTGACGGATCGTCTTGGCGAAAAAGGCAAAAAAATTCATTCCGGCCGCTCACGCAACGACCAGGTATTGCTCGATTTGAAACTATTTATGAGGAACGAAGTCGTTGAGCTTACGGAACTGATCAAAATGCTTTTCGATCGGCTTATTCAACTTAGCAATTATTATAAAGATGTTTTATTGCCAGGTTACACACATCTTCAGGTGGCCATGCCTTCCTCCTTTGGCCTTTGGTTTGGCGCATATGCAGAATCGCTTGCTGATGATCTGGCTGTTTTAAAGGGCGCCTTTGAAATCGTAAACCGAAATCCGCTGGGTTCGGCAGCAGGTTATGGATCTTCTTTTCCGCTCAATCGCCAAATGACCACGGATCTTCTGGGCTTTGAATCAATAAATTACAACGTGGTGTACGCTCAGATGGGAAGGGGTAAAGCTGAAAAATTGCTTTCAAATGCCATGGCCTGCCTTGCCGATACAGTTGGGAAATTTGCAATGGACGTGTGTTTGTATATGGGTCAGAATCACGGATTCATAAGTTTCCCTGAGTCATACACTACAGGGTCGAGCATTATGCCGCACAAAAAGAACCCTGATGTATTTGAACTGATACGCGCGAGATCCAACAAAATAAACGCATTGCCAAATGAAATTTCAATGATCACAACCAATCTGCCATCAGGCTACCACCGCGATTTGCAGATGATCAAGGAAAGTTTTCTTCCATCGTTTTCCAGCCTGAAGGATTGCATCTACATGACATGGTTTATGCTCGAAAAGATTGAAGTTAAAGACCATATTCTTAAGGATAAAAAGTACCAGTATATTTTCAGTGTTGAATTGGTGAATGAGCTTGTGCTGCAGGGAATGTCATTCAGGGATGCATATGTGGAAGTAGGAAGGAGAATAAGCGAAGGAACATTCCGGGTTCCCGAAGCATTAAATCATACCCATGAAGGCAGTATCGGAAATTTGTGCAACGATCAGATTGTGCATCGTTTTGAACAGACGTACGATTTTTTCTCGGGCCAGAAATTGTTGATAGGGAATAAGTATGCGGAATTGTTGAAAAATTAGAAATGTACTTTGATGAAGAAATTGCAGGGTAAGGTCGCAATCATAACCGGTGCCACTTCGGGCATGGGCGCCGCTACGGCACGTTTGTTTGCGGAAGAGGGCGCCAGAGTGCTGCTCTGCAGCAGAAACACGGAAAAAGGCCGCACGATAGAAAAGGACATCAACAGCAGCTCAGGGGAAGCATATTTTGTAAGTGCCGATGTGGCCACACCAGAAGGAAATGAAAAATTGGTAAGTAAAACCATGGAGCGATTTGGACGAATTGATATCATCGTCCTGAGTGCCGGTATGCTCGGTCTGGGATCTATTACTGAGGTATCATCTGAAACCTGGCACCAGACAATCGAAACGAATTTGAGCAGTGTTTTTTATCTGCTCCGGCATGCCATTCCGGAAATAAAAAAAACCGGAGGCGGGAGCATAGTCATTATAGGTTCGATTGCATCATTCAAGGCATTTCCCAATCATGCCGCTTACTGCGCATCCAAAGGGGCTTTGGTGCCTCTAGTCAAGCAAATTGCCCTGGATTATGCACCAAATATCCGTGTCAACCTCATCAGTCCCGGGCCGGTTGATACGCCGCTGATATGGAATTCCGCCAGAGCATTTCCGGAACCGGCTGTTGCTGTTGAAGCGGCAGGGCGCTCAACACTGGCCGGTCGTCTGGGTCAACCCGAAGACATTGCCAAAGCAGCGCTTTTCCTCGCATCAGATGACGCATCGTTCATCACCGGCACCTCCCTTACCGTGGATGGTGGTATCCTGACAAAATAGAGTATGTAAATATACTCCCGGACACTTTCAAGT
>CAYZWN010000064.1:7283-20673 GCA_964482185.1 uncultured Roseivirgaceae bacterium | reverse complement strand
CTTTGATAAACTGCTATGGCGATAAGTATGAGTAAAATTGAAAAAATGTATATCAGAAACAGGAAACTAAAATTGGCAAATTGCTGGTTTAGAGATGGATCTTTTGAAGAAATGATTACAAACCTGTCCTGATCACCCAGAAAGCCCTTATGCATGTAACCATCAATTTCAACGCCACCGGTAAAAACCTGACCTGCTTTCGCTGAAAATTCATCGAGATATCGGCGATAATTGAATGTCCCGGAACTGTACTGAAGTTGTTTATCCACAAAAACACTATAACTGAATAGCCCTTGATTTTCGATCTGCGTAGAGTATAATCCCTCATTGATCAGTAAGGGGAATACAGAATTCGGCACCAGCCTTTTTTGTCGCAAATCCAACAGAATGTACCCAATCACCTGACCCCGATCTTCTATTTCAATAAAATTCAGGTAACGCGTTGTGGAACCGCCGGAGCCGGGATTCACATAGTAAAGCCCCTCCAAATCTGTCTCAAACGTGCGCTGCTGTGCTCTGATGACATGGTAATTATCCTTTGTTCTGAACTGCTCAAAAGGCTCTCCTTTTGAGTTAAATACAAAAATCTGCACATCGAACTGATCCAGGTTGCTGATGTACTCCATCCTTATCTTCTTGGCAATAATCAGTTTGGATACAAAGGGGCTGATAATGCGTTTCTTGATAAATGCGTCCTCCTTTATTTGTCCGGCCACGTTGGCCAATTGCATTTCTGTAAAAAAATCGCGCTCGATCAACAGATGATTGGCAAGTCTGCTTTTCTTGAATTCGGTAGAATATTCATTGTACTGGTCATTTGCATATACTCCAATGAGTGCCCCCGGAATACCAAATGAAAAGAAATAGATAAACGTCAGATACTGCAGTTTGCCCAGATATTTATGCAGCTCAAAAAATCGCACTACAAAAAAGAAAATCAGGTTGATGGCAATCACAATTTCAAAATCCCACTTTGCAATCAAGGCAAATCCGACAAAGGCCGCGATTCCGGGAATAATCGCCATAAAAAAGGTCCGATCAGTACGTGGGTTTATCTTATTGAATAACCGAAAAGAAACATGGGTAAAAAGGAAATAAATGATGACGCTTAGAAAATACAAGCCAAAAGCAACAAATTTCAGGTATTCAAATTTCAGGGTCTGGGTAATGTCCATCGTCCATTGCGAATCATAGTTGAGCGTTTTCATGATCTGATGGTGCACCCCAAGCCAGAAGAAAGTCAGAAAAAACATCGCTCCCGAAAGCAGTACTTTCTTAATGTACCCGATATTTGTAATAGCTCTGTAACTCCTGTAGCCGGGTATATGATAAAAAATATACAAACCGATAAAAAACAGTCCGATCAGGTTGAGCATGAGATCTCCCAACGAAGGATTAACCAACGAAGACGCGTAATGGCGCGGATCGAAAATATCAATTTTTACAAATCCAATAGGGAAACCCGCGAGCAGCATCAAACAGCGGACAGCCACGATCGCGGAAAGCAGAAAAATAAAACCATGTAACAGCTCGCCGCCTTTCACATACCTTTGCACTTGTTCCCTGATAAACAATGCCAGGGCGCTAAGCGACAAAATCAAAAGCAAAACCAGCACAATTCTTTGTGCCTCGTCCATATTGGAATAGGTGGAACCAAACCGAACAGAAAAGAGTGCTTTATCTCCATATCTAATCTGGTGATCGGACTGCCCACGGTTAAGGCCCGCTATCTCGAAATTGCCATCAGTAAAAATTTTTTTGTTGTATGTCCTGGTCAGATATTCGTTAACAATGGCAAATTCTTCAGTAAGCGGAATCATGAAGACAATCTCAAATATCTTCTGATCTAACGTAAGCAATTCCTTTTGCACCACATACTCCCCCCGGTCAAGTGAGGTAAACCCTACTTCGTATTCACCCAGCACATCCTGGTAATTGGGGGCAAAATCACTTTTTGACCAGAAGATGATACGGCGGTTGAAAAAAATATAATAAGGATAGCGGCTCTCCCGGTACAATTCATTAAATGCCTGGGTCGATGCCAGTGTCTCCCTGAGATCGGCAATCAGGGCGCTGTTTGCCTGAATGGCCTGGCGGAGCTTGGCTTCAACCTTTTGTGCGTTGAGTTCAGGCGTGTTTTTACTGACAATAAAAAAATAGCGGAATGCCAGAGCACCCAGGAAAAGCCCCACCGCCAGCCAAAACCAATTATACCTGCCATTCAAAAATAATTTCACCCTATTAGAACCAATGCCCGAAAATAAAATTATGAAACCTGCCTGATAATTCTGTGAATAAGGACAAAAATAGAAATACTCAGATGAATTATAGGTCAATATGCGGGCAATCTGCCGGCGAGGCAAACTATTTCAGGACTAAAACTTACCATTGGCATGTTAGGGCTTGGATATTAAGAACTGATTGCGCTGCCTGATGGGATTTATGCGGTTTTTCCAAATAGAAAAATCAAATCCACCGGAGCGTCCTGACCTGATTTTTTTTACAACCCCGCAATCCGCTGTCTGATTTGCAGGGCTTCTTCCTGCTTTCGGCGATTTTCGCGGCTATTTTTATACCAAAGCAAGCCAATGACAATTGCAATCAGATATGGCATGACAAACAGGTACAGGATGCCTGTATTCAGCTTGGCGGCAAAGCCAATTCCGTCTTCATTCACATTCGATTCCACCGATGCCCTGCACATAGCACATTGCGCCATGATGTCATATGCATTGATCACTAAAAAAAACAATGCAAATGCCAGAGATCGAAAAACTAAACTGATACGATTTTTCATGTCATTGTGGATAATATGGACTGATCATTAAGTACACAATCACGCCGGTGACCGACACGTAAAGCCAGACCGGAAATGTAAATTTAACAATTCTCTTATGCTGCTCAATTTTTTGTGATACGGCAAAATAAATCGCCGATAGCACCAAAGGCACAACCGTAAACGCCAGAAGAATATGTGAAATAAGGAAAAAGAAATATAATGTTCTTTCGAAACCTTCTCCTCCAAATTTTGTAGATGTGGCATTGGAATGATAAATAACGTAGAACACCAGGAAAATGGCCCCCAATATGAACGCACTGATCATGCTCGCTTTGTGATATTTTACCCGCCCGGTCTTCACAAAATAAAAACCAAGCACCAGTAAAACTGAAGTAAGCGTATTGATGATCGCATTGTAAAACGGAAGCTCGTAGATCCATCCACCTGATGCACCGGGGGAATTTTTCGGCATATAAAGCAATACACCTACCACCACCGGTATCAGTACTGAAACAATGACAAATAACCTTTTATAAATGCGACTTCCGTCCTCCATGATAATATCTTATGATTGTTTCTTCAGTATTTTTAACTCCAAAATCAACTGTTCTGTTTGCTCTCTGTCAAGTAAGTCGTAAATGCCCCGTATGCGCTGTGCTGCGTCAACTAAAACAAGCTTTCCCGACTCCGTGTCTGACGGATCACCAAGACCCAATCCACATTTATGAAATGATCTGAATGATTCCTGTTGGAGATGACACATGTGGAAATACTCGCTTTTCATTCCGACATCTATCATCGAAGCCGTAGCCTGTTGCAATAGAGCACGATCCGTTGAAATCAAAACAAATGTCGGTTCACCAATTTCGTAAAATGCATCCTGAATCCGCACCATCTGGACAGCCATCTCAGCGAGAGATAGTTGCTCATTTTCCAAAACTCCATAGATCACAAAGTTGTTAAATTCACCACCTCGAATACTAAGTCCGTTCTGATCTGTTAATTGTATTTGCGGCACAAGGTGCACAGATGCCGGCTTTGCACAATCCGGGATACCCTCTACAAACAATACTGGTACTAGAAACTCATTATCTCCAAAGAACTTAAGGAAAAGAAATATTGAAACAGGTATCGCAAGGGTTAAAATCAGGAATATGATTTTTTTCATTCTATGCCCCTATTTAAATGAAAAGTCAGTGACCACAACATGACCACTGACGTAAAAACGAATGCTTACAACTATCGAACACCAAGTATGGAGCCCCCTTCGTAAATTAGAGCAATGATAAACCACACCACAAAAATCATCGGAATGACAATTGACCAGATGAGGACTTTTGTTTCGTGTCGGAGGTGCATAAACTCTGCGACGATGTAGAATGCCTTTACGAAAGTTAAACCAACGAAAATTGAGATCTTCATCCACTTCCAGCTTTCGGGAAGTGAAAATGCAAATGCGAATTCGATGAGTGTCACGAGTAATAAAAAGCCCGCAATTTTCCAGAGATTGAGAATTTTCGATTTCTCAGCCGGTGCGGCCTTTATTTGGGAAGTTTCTTCTAATAATGCCATAACGCCAGATTGTTTATATCAGGTAGAAAAACGTAAATACAAATACCCAAACCAGGTCAACAAAGTGCCAGTAAAGCCCAACTTTCTCAACCATTTCGTAATGCCCGCGCCGCTCAAAGGTGCCCGTTGATGCCTGGTAAAAAATCAGTACATTCAGTGCAACGCCACTCAATACGTGCGTGCCGTGAAACCCGGTAATAAAGAAGAAAAGGCTGGCAAACAGTGGCGGGCCATATTCATTCATCGAAAGATTGGCTCCGACAAAGTCGAGGATACCATTGCCGGTCAGATCGATCCCCCAGCCTTCTTTGCCTGATCCACTTATGAAATGCGACCATTCCCATGCCTGGCAGGCGAGGAATGCAAGTCCTCCAACTATTGTCCAGAGCATCCATTTCATGACGCCCTGCTTATCCATACGGTGTCCGGCTTCCACGGCCAAAACCATGGTAACACTACTCATGATCAAAATGAAGGTCATGAGGCCCACAAAAGCGAGTGGCAAAGAAATGCCGTGCAGGAAAGGGAATGCATCAAATATTTTTTCTGGAATTGGCCAGTATGCCTGTGATGGAACAAAATCAGCCACCGCTCCCTCATAAGCCTGGTGACTGAATCGCAATAATCCGTAGGTAATAAGCAGGCCTGAAAAGGTAAAAGCATCTGACAATAGGAAAAACCACATCATGAGTTTTCCATAACTTGCCTTTAAGGGAGATACCCCACCACTCCAAATGCTTTTGCCGGATTGTTCTGCTGCAGCTGTTGATGCCATGTTCGGTACTTTATAAATTTAAGAATAAGAATATATACAAATACAACCAGAGTCCTCCTAAAAAATGCCAGTAGGTCATGCACATTTCGATTAGCAGTAATTTTTTTGAATGCACTCCGAGTTTCAGTGCCGACCAAAATGTAATGAGGAGAAAGATCAATCCTCCGATCAGGTGTGCGCCATGTAATCCTGTAAACACATAAATAAAGGAGCCTGAGGCATAATTACTCACAAAAAACACATTCATCTCCACCAGTTGTGACCAGGAATAGTACTGAGAAAATAAGAATAAAATACCCAGAAAAAGTGTGAGTAACACCATCACCTTTACCTTGCCCAGTTCGTCTTTTTTCGCAGCAAGATATGCCAGATGAAGCGAAGCGCTGCTTAATGCTATGACAATAGTACTTGCCAGAAAGGCGCCGGGTAGCTCAAAACTCAGCCAATTGCCGTCAGCCTGCTTCACGATGTATGCGCTGGTCAATGCTGCGAAGAGCATTACGATGGAAACGATAAATAACCAGAGGGCAAACTTTTTCGGATGCATCGCCAATGTTGTCCTTGGCTCTTGAAAACGTAAATTTTGATTGGTCATCATATCTTATCCATTAAGTAAGCAATTTGAACAATCGGCAAATACAAAAATGATCCATACATAATTTTAAGCGCTGATTTCCTGGAATGATCACGCATCAGGCTAAATGTTTGCGCCAGAAACAACACCCCGCATATTGTTGCAATGATGCCGGAGTTGATGCCTGTAAGTCCGAATTTAACGGGAAGCAAGCCCAGAGGCAGAAGAAACAATGTGTAAATCATGATGTTGATGGCCGTGTGCATGTCCTTACGCCCGTTTGCGGGAAGCAATTTGAAACCCGCTTTTTTATAGTCTTCATCTGCAAGCCAGGCAATGGCCCAAAAATGGGGAAATTGCCAGATAAACTGGATCCCAAATATAATCATTGCTTCATAACCTATGACGCCGGTTGCCGCAACCCAACCCAATAATGGCGGTAAAGCCCCCGGAATTGCGCCTACAAAAACTGCGATAGGTCCTACCCGCTTCAATGGCGTATAGACAAAACTGTATAGCACCATTGACAAAACAGATATCAGCACTGTCAGTACATTGGTGAATATAAAGAGAATAGAAAAACCAGCGATGAGCAAAAGAGAGGCCAAAATGGCTGCTTCGGCAGCTTGTACCCTGCCTGTCGGTAATGGCCGGTTCATGGTTCTTTTCATGACCCGGTCATACTCTATTTCCAGTATCTGATTGATGGTAATTGCTCCGCCGCTAACCAAAAAACCTCCGAAACAAAACATAAGGAAAACATGCCATTGCATGGCGCCCTGGCTTCCAAGTATATAACCAAAACCGGAAGAAAAAGCTACTAAAAAGCTCAACCGCACTTTGAGAAGCTCGTAATAGCTTTTGAATTTAGCTAATAGCAACGTTGGTAAAGCAATATTTCCGGAAGATCCAATCATTTCAACTTGTCGCAATTTTTCTGTTTGAATGTAGAACGATAAGATACAGGTAGTACAACATACCAAATGAAACGGTACTCAGCAATAAGTGAACAGGCTGAATAAAAGCAGGTATTGCGAAATATGCCATGATCACACCACTAAAAATCTCGATTATCAACAATATGATCAGGTACATACCAAGGTTTTTTACCAGGCCGGAATGATGCTTGTTTTTTAATACAAGAAAAACAAGACCTGCATGCAATGCCAGCAGAAGCAGTGAGAATGAACGGTGAATCAGAAAACTGATACCGGCCCGGCCGATCCATGTTTCCCGCATTGTAAAAGATAATTCAGCAGCAATAATATCAATTGATTCCCTGACCTGAGTACCCAATACTATTTGCAGACCGAGCGCTGCCAGGCATGCAATTGCTAAATAGGATATACTTTTTTTTGAGGCCGACCCTGAAAATTTTAATTCATCTCTCCTGATCCTGAAATTAAGATAAATAAGCATAAGCACAATAACCAACGCGATGATCATGTGAAAGGTGATCATCCAGGGAATGAGGTTTGTAGAAACAACAATTGAACCTATCCACCCCTGAAAACCTACCAGCACAAAATTAAGCGCGGCAATATAAAACACTACCTTGTCTTGTTTAAGATAAGCCACTGATCCAATCATCGTGGCAAAGATGAGTAGTCCGATTACGGCCCCTATAAGTCGGTTAACGTACTCTATCCATGTTTTATAGACATTAAAGTCTGCCTCCTCCAGGATCGATTCATCGCTGACAATGATCGTGGCCTTCTTATCCATGCCGAGCATATCGAGATACCTGGAGAATTTAACGTTTTTCTGATGTCTGTATTCCGCATAATACGCCTTATAGTCATCAGGCAGATCAGTGACGCTGGTTGGCGGCACCCAGCTACCAAAACATTTTGGCCAATCGGGGCATCCCATCCCGGAGCCGGTACTTCTGACAACCCCACCAACAAGTATGAGGAAGTACACCGCCAGGAGCGTTACCAGACTAAGGGTTTTAAAGCCGGTATGTTTTGTTTGATCCAGCATTAAACCTTGGTAATCTCTTTTTTCTCTTCCGTCACCTTACTTACCTCGTGTGGCAGATTGGATTCCGGAGTTTCAGAAAACGGAACAGTCTGTGGAATGAAATCTTCCTTTGCTCCCGGTTTACTGTAATCATATGGCCATCTGTGAACAGCCGGTATTTCTCCAGGCCAGTTGCCATGCCCCGGATTGATCGGCGTCGTCCATTCGAGTGTGTTGGATCTCCAGGGATTTGCCGGTGCTCTCTTGCCTCTGTACATACTGTAGAAGAAGTTAAACAGGAAAATAAGTTGTGCTGCAAAGGTGATGATGGCAGCAATACTTACAAAGGCGTTCAAATCAACGAATGTGCTGAACGCATCAAAATTGGTAAAGGAATAATACCTTCTTGGAAAACCTGCAATTCCAATGTAGTGCATTGGAAAAAACACCAGATAGATGCCCACAAAAGACAACCAGAAATGAATGTATCCGAGTCGATTATCCATCATGCGGCCAAACATCTTTGGAAACCAGTGGTAAACACCGGCTAGCAAACCGAAGAATGCAGCGCTACCCATTACCAGGTGAAAATGCGCCACAATAAAATAGGTGTCGTGCAATTGAATGTCGATGGCCGAATTACCGACAAACAGACCTGTAAGACCCCCAGAAATGAAAAAGGATACAAGTCCGATGCTAAAAAGCATGGCCGGGGTGAAAATAATGTTCCCCCTCCAGAGGGTCGTGAGGTAATTGAAAACTTTCACGGCTGATGGCACAGCAATAATAAGGGTGAGCAACATAAATATAGATCCGAGAAATGGATTCATACCACTCACAAACATATGGTGCGCCCAGACTATAAAAGAAAGTACCGTAATGCCAA
Organism: uncultured Roseivirgaceae bacterium; assembly: GCA_964482185.1. Classification (GTDB taxonomy): domain Bacteria; phylum Bacteroidota; class Bacteroidia; order Cytophagales; family Cyclobacteriaceae; genus JAAUQL01. The sequence continues at coordinate 12,125 of CAYZWN010000064.1, read as the reverse complement.
GCATTGAAATGATCATTGCCTTATAACCAAATATTGGCTTGCGGCTGTTGGTAGCAATGATTTCAGATGTAATTCCAAGCGCTGGCAACAGAACAATATATACTTCAGGGTGACCAAGAAACCAGAAAAGGTGCTGAAACAGCACCGGACTTCCGCCCATGTTTGGCAATGCCTCCCCTGCAATGTAGATATCAGAAAGATAAAAACTCGTGCCAAAACTCCTGTCAAAAATCAGTAATAATGCTGCTCCAAACAGAACCGGAAACGAAAGAAGGCCAATAATGGCTGTCAGGAAAAATGCCCAGATTGTCAAAGGAAGTTTAGAAAACGACATGCCTTTGGTTCTGAGGTTAATGATTGTTGTGATATAGTTAATTCCTCCCAGTAAGGTTGAAACGATGAACAGCGCCATGGAAACAAGCCATAAAGTCATGCCCAATCCTGAACCGGAAACAGCCTGTGGTAATGCACTGAGCGGGGGATAAATTACCCAGCCGCCGGAAGCAGGGCCTGTCTCAATGAACAAAGAGATGAACATGACTACACTTGCCGCGAAAAAAAACCAGTAGGACAGCATATTCATGAAGCCTGAAGCCATGTCGCGTGCACCAATTTGAAGTGGAATCAGGAAATTGCTGAATGTTCCACTCAATCCCGCTGTGAGTACAAAAAATACCATGATGGTGCCGTGCATCGTAACGAGTGCAAGGTAAAATTCAGGATCGAGCTTGCCACCCTCGGTAATCCATTTGCCAAGAAGCGGCTTTAACCATCCAATCTGAGTATCCGGGAATCCGAGCTGAAGACGGAAGATCAACGACATCGCACCACCCAATATAGCCCAGAAAATACCGCTTATCAGATATTGCTTAGCAATCATCTTGTGGTCGGTAGAGAATATATATTTGGTTATAAAATTGTCATGGTGTTCATGATCATGATCCTCTGTGTGATGATCCAAATGTTCATTAACTACTGTTGAAGCCATATTATTTTTATTGTTAACTACAATTAGTTTAAGTCTTCTGTTTTGATTTCTGATTTGATCATAGCCAGTTCCTTGAGGTTTTCCGGAACTTTAGACAAATACTCAGGATTCCTCGATAGCCATGATTTCTGTTCAGCTTTCCACTGCTCATACTCTTCCGGTTCTTCAACAATCACCAGTAAGCGCATTGAAAAGTGGCCCCGACCGCATACTTCTGTACAGGCAATTTCATAATTGAAATCAGGATTGCCTGTCTCGATACGCATCTCTGCAGTTGTTTTGGTCGGCACAAACCAAAACCTTGTAGGCATGCCAGGTACTGCATCCATTTTGAGGCGGAAATGTGGGGCAAATACACTGTGCAACACATCGCGTGCGCGAATTCTGAATTCTACTGGTCTGCCCTTAGGCAGATGCAATTCTCTTGGCATGAAATCATCAAATGCCGCCCTGTCTTCAAAATTAAGCCCAAATTCATTGGTCGCATCGATAAGGCGAAAATCATAGTCCCCGAGTTTATCATCCTTACCCGGATATCTGACTTTCCAGGCAAACTGATATCCCATTATCTCAATCACCTCAGCATTTTCAGGAGCAGGAGCCATGACCCTGTTCCATACAACCAATCCATATACTACAAGTATGGTAAGCACAAATGCCGGGACTATCGTCCATATCATTTCCAGCTTGTTATTTTCAGGAAAGAAAAGGGCTTTACGCGATGGTTTATACTGATAGCGGTAAGGAAAATAGAACAACAGGATTTGTGTTATAATGAAAACAACGCCTGTGATGGCCATGGTTATCCAAAAGAGCCGATCAATACTCACGCCGTGTTCAGATGCGATGGGCAACTGATAAACATGGAAATTTTTAACCGAATACCAGAAAAGCAGAATGAAGCTGCCGATGAGAAATACCATAAGCAGTATGGCGTTGGTCCGGTTCAATCCATCACCAACTTTAGCGTCAGACTTTTTTATCACGCTTACCAGTGTTTGAAGTCTGAAAATCAGAAATAAGATGGCAAGAATTAGAAATACCCCCGCTGCGATTGCAAATCCAATCATAATTTTTTAAGCTATAACTTTTGAACAATAAGTGCGAAGTTGACATCAACCACCGTGCAGGGTGGCCACAGGCTCCGCGATACAACAACTATAATATATTAAATGCTGCTTCTGACAGCAATAATTCAAATTTAAGCAAATCAGATGTTGTGGTGAAGACTCTCCTCCAACATTGGATGATTTCGGGCTACCAGTGGCGCCGAGGCAAGCGATCTCAGGACAACGAATACAAATCCGGATGCAAATATGATTGCCATGCCAATTTCAAGTAATCCAAAACCTCCATTTTCACCAAGAGACCCGGGTGTAATCATCAGGTAAAAATCAAACCAATGACCAACCAAAATCACTGTACACGCTATTTTAAGAAATATTGTATGACGTTTCGAATCTCTCGTCATCAGAACTAAAAATGGAAATATAAAGTTTAAGATTATATTCAAAAAGAACACCCAGGCATATTGTCCACTTTTCAAACGCTCGATAAAATAGACCGTTTCCTCAGGAATATTTGCATAGTAAATAAGGAGGAACTGTGAAAACCAAATGTATGCCCAGAAAATACTGAAAGCAAAAACATACTTGCCTAAGTCGTGCAAATGACTTGAACTGAGTTGCATGAGATAACCTTTTTGTCTGAGCCAAATGACTAGCAAAGTAATTGCAGCCAAACCGGCAACAAACCAGCTTGAAAATACATACCACCCAAACATGGTGCTGAACCAGTGGGTATCTATGGAAAGCACCCAATCCCATGCCGCGGTTGATGAGGTAATCGCGAAAATGATAATAAATAAAGTGGAATAAACCCGCATTTTTCTCCAATAACGATCACCTCCGTGCAAATCCTCATTCAATGACTCGTTTCTTATGAAACGGAACATGATGATCCATAAAATAAAGTAAGCAACCATCCTGACGAGGAAAAATGTGAGATTCAAATAACCTTTTTTTCCGGCTATGATGGCATCGTAATGTTCGCCTCCTTCCACATATAGCGAGCTGTCAAGCCAGTGAAACATATGATAATGATGCGGTCCGGCAAAATTCGCCAGGCCAAAAATAACAAGCGTTAAGCCAAAACCGACATAAATCCAGCTTCCGAAAGCTTCAGGAATTCTTTTAATGTAGGCTGACCATCCGGCCTGTGAAGCATACTGCAAAGCGAGAAATAAAACAGCCGTAAGACCGATCCCGAGGAAATAAATATTATTGATCCAAAGATTTACCCAAACGCGATGCAGCCAATGGAAAGCGTGACCCTCAGCTTCTCCACCTTCATGACCATGACCACCAAAAGCAATCGCCAGGACGCCAAGGATTACCAAAATCAATCCTCCAATCTTAGCAATAAAAAGTCGTTTTTGAATTTCGGCTGTGAATAAAAACTTATCTTCAGACATGATGTTCTATTGTGTTAGCTTAATTTTGATTTTGTAATACCTGCACATATCTGGAAATCATCCATCTTTCATCTACAGAAACCAGTGAGCCGTGAGCCGTCATTCTTCCGCGCCCGTGGGTGATGGTATGAAATATCTGGCCTTGTGGCAAATCTTTTACCCTGCCAAGGTTATAAGGCGGAACGCCCAGAAAAACTTTGCCAACTTTGCCGTCTCCCTGTCCGGTTTCGCCATGACAGGAAGTACAGTAAATATTATAAAGCACTTTCCCTTCTGAAATAATTTCCGCGGTGGAATCCATCGGATTAACCAGCACCCGACCTGCATATTCAGCACTGTCTTTATGAATCCTGTATGGCAAATGACCTGATTCGGATCTTCTTACTGTATTGGGAACCGGCTCCCTCATATTTATGCCGTATGGATTATTTAAGTTCGAATTATAGAACTCACCATAACCGTCTTCCCTGTTGCTCAGCCATTTGCCTTCATTTTCATTGGTGATTTGGCTTAAGGCCTCATAGGGCACGGAATGGTACATATTTGGCGCAAATTCCAATCCGGGAAAATCGTTTTTGGCCTTGCACGACCACAAACTAATACCAAGTAAGACGAGTAATATGTGCTGAATATTACTTTTATTCATTTTTATATCTTTTAATCAAACTGTTTTTCATTCACTTCTTCAGCATTGGTTTGGGCCACCAAATCGATGATCTCCTTCTTCGAAAGTTTATTTTCACCGAGATCGATAGCAATCACATGCTTGTCGTCCGTAATCCTGATGTCAAATATCCTGGGCTTTTTGTACGGTTTGAGGTCGCTGGCAATCATAAAGGTGCCCACCATGCCAAGTGCACTCAGGAGTACAGTAAGCTCAAAAGTGACTGGTATAAATGGGGGTAATGATGCAAAATTCTTACCGCCAATAATCATCGGCCAGTCATAACCCATCATCCAGTATTGCATGAGCAATGCCAGGGACAGTCCCAGAGCGCCGAACATGAAGGCAGCACGGGGCAGCCTTGATCGTTTGTAGCCCAGCGCTTCATCAATTCCATGTATCGGAAAAGGAGAAAACACTTCGTGAATTTTTACTCCTTCATCACGGATCGCTTTGATCGCTTTGAGCACATGTACTTCGTCTCCATAAACTCCTGTAATATAGTTGATACCCTTCGCCATTATTTCAAAGATTTATCTGAAGTTGAAGATGATTTAATGATACTTTTTACCTCCGCCATATTTATGACCGGGAAAAACTTGGCAAAGAGGAAAAATGCCGTAAAAAAGAAGCCAAAAGTGAACAGGTAAGTACCGATATCGTAAAAGGTCGGCGTAAACATGGCCCAGCTACTCGGCAGAAAATCCCTGTGTATAG
>CAYZWN010000064.1:0-7273 GCA_964482185.1 uncultured Roseivirgaceae bacterium | reverse complement strand
TTACGAATCGCTCGAACCACATCCCGATGTTCACTACGATTGATAATGCGAAGGTTGCCCAAAGGCTGGTCCTGATTTTTTTGAACCAGAATAGCTGCGGAGATATCACGTTGCAGGTCATCATAATCCAGTAAGCCCAGGCATAAGGCCCTGTCGCTCTGTTGAGAAATGCATATTGCTCTGCGGGAACACCTGAATACCATGCCATGAAAAGCTCAGTGAGGTAGGCAATACCTACAATCGAACCCGTCACGATGATGATGATGTTCATGTATTCGATATGCTGGATCGTAATGTAATCTTCCAGTTTATAAACTTTCCTGGTGATGAGCATCAACGTAAGTACCATGGCAAATCCTGAGAATACCGCACCTGCCACAAAATAAGGCGGAAAAATAGTTGTGTGCCAGCCAGGAATTATTGATGTGGCAAAGTCAAAAGATACGATCGTGTGTACTGAAAGGACAAGTGGCGTCGCAAGACCGGCGAGAATCAGTGATAAAGTCTCGTATCTGGACCAATCTTTGGCAGCACCGGTCCATCCGAAACTCAAAGCGCCGTAAACAGCTGCTGATATTTTATTTTTTGCCCTGTCCCTGATGGTTGCAAAGTCAGGAATCAGGCCGATGTACCAAAAGACAAGCGATACAGTGAAATAAGTGGTGATGGCAAAAACGTCCCAAAGAAGCGGGCTGTTAAAATTAACCCACAGCGAACCAAATGTGTTTGGGAGGGGCAATACCCAGTAAAAACCAAGCCAAAGACGCCCCATGTGCACGAGCGGAAACAAGGCCGCGCATATTACCGCAAAAATTGTCATCGCTTCAGCTGCACGGTTGATAGACATCCTCCATTTTTGCCTGAACAGCAGCAGGATTGCTGAAATCAAGGTGCCTGCATGCCCGATACCTACCCACCACACGAAGTTGGTGATGTCCCAGGCCCAGCCGATGGTTTTATTTAAACCCCAGACTCCAATGCCGGTCCAGAGTGTTTCATAAAGCGCATAGGTGCCAACCAGTAAAAGTGCAAGTGAAACCGAAATGGCCATAAACCATGTTTTCGGTGGTTTTGCTTCCACTCTGATACAAATATCATGTGTAACATCACCGACGGTTTTTGCACCGGTAACCAATGGTGTACGTACGGATGAGACAACTTCCATATTTTATGCTTTTTCTACTTTATTTCTGACTTTTGCCAAATACCATATGTTTGGCTTTACGTTGATTTCCTCGAGTACATGGTATGCCCTGTGCTCATGGACTTCCTTTTTATCGCCTTTGTCTTTAACCTGAAGCAATTTTGCAACTTTACTTTCCGGATCCAGGATATCCCCAAATACGATTGCTTCCGTGGGACAGGCATTGGCACATGCAGTTGAAATTTCTCCATCTATCACCCTGCGGCCCTTTTTCTTGGCTTCGAGCTTGCCATATTGAATTCTCTGTACACAGAATGTACACTTCTCCATGACGCCGCGCGAACGAACAGTTACATCCGGGTTGAGTACCATTTTACCCAGATCGTTATTCATCGATGAGTTGTCCGTAAACTGTGCATTGTCATGATACTTGAACCAGTTGAATCTCCTGACCTTGTAAGGACAGTTATTCTGGCAGTATCGGGTACCAATACAACGGTTGTAGGTCATTTGGTTGAGACCTTCTGTACTATGGGTTGTTGCCGAAACCGGGCAAACCGTTTCGCAGGGGGCGTTATTACAATGCTGACACATCATCGGCTGGAAGGTGACTTCCGGATTTTCTGCCGCTACTTCAAGTTCAGCATTTGTTGTAGCCGTCTTTTCGCTGCTGTAATAGCGGTCGATTCGCAACCATGTCATCTCACGTCTGTTGAGGACTTCCTGTTTGCCGACAACCGGAACATTATTTTCTGCCTGACATGCAACTGAGCAGGCGCTGCAACCAATACATGAGTTCAGGTCGATGGCCATAGCCCAGTGATGGTTGTTGTAAATGTGTCCTTTCCAAAGGGATAATTCTCTTGGGGGAACTTTATCGCTTTCAGTGCCTAATTTATTCTTGAGGTTAGGTGAAATGGCGATTTTGGGTCTGTGAAAAGCATGTTCAGGATGATTCCTGTAAGTATCAAGTGTTGTTTCCTGAACGACAAATTCCCTGTTCATGAAGGTGTGATGGGTCTGGGTATGCGCTACTTTCGCAGCCTTTCCACCTGGATTTACACTAATATTTGCAATTCGGCTCAAACTTATCAGTCCGTTTACTTCACCAATTAATGGGAAGGCATTCACTCCGACATTATTAGCAACCCGCCCGGCTTTTGTTCTTCCATATCCCAGGGCTAGTCCAACGGTTCCCCGTGCCTGACCGGGTTGCACGATAGCAGGCAACTCAAAAGCACGCTCGCCTACCGTTAAGTTTACAGAATAAGTATTGCCCTCAACCACCTTGATGCCTAATTCATTGGCCATGGCCTGGGAAATAGTCAGATAATTGTCCCAGCAGGCTTTGGTAATCGGGTCAGGGGTTTCCTGAAGCCATGGATTATTTGCCTGAGAGCCATCTCCTATCGCAATCGTTTCATAAAGAGCGAGTTCTAACCCCTCGTTCGAAATTTTATAAGTTGCTGAGATTCCGGAGGCAGCCCGATTAAGATCACCTCCAAAAACTGTCATTTCAAGTGTCATTGGTCTTGCTTCGATGGAATATACACCATCGTGCAGACACTGATCAAAAAATATCTGAAAGTCAGTCTCTTTGTTTTGAGAAGGAAATATATTTTTCTTCCAGTAATCTTTTGTCAAATCATAAGCATCTGTTTGGGACGAACCGGCCCAGAGCATAAAAGATGTCTCAGCCTGTCGTGTATCGAAAAGGGGCGTTATGGCTGGCTGGCAAAGACTGTATTCTCCTTCCACCGGATTGGCATCTCCCCATGATTCCAGATAATGATGAACCGGAGCCAGATAGTCAACTTCGGCCCCTGTTTCATCTTCATATAAGCCCATGCTGAGCTTCAGATTGACGTTAGCAAGTGCGGATTTGATTTTTTCGCCTTGATAATAATCGTAAACAGGATTGCAGTTCAGAAATAATACCCCATTAATTTTGCCGCCTGAAAGCTCTTCCACAAATTGCTTCATCTCCTCGTCATTACCCTGACGGTAATAAACCGGCGTTTTCAGATCGATGGTTGTTCCGATATTCTGAAGCAAATCGTTGATCGCATTGATCACAATCTGCACATTCGCATCATTGCTTCCGGACACAACAAGTGATTTTCCACGGTTACTCCAAAGATCGTTGGCTGCTTCAGAGAGGTGATTCAACTCAATATTTGGTGTGCTGATACCCTGCCTTCCTGCTTTGGCAGCTAATAAATTATAGAGCGCTGCCACTGCCAATCCTTCAGATGAAGGCTTTATCGGCGTGCGATAATCTGCATTGGCACCAGTGAGAGACAAGTTGCTTTCAAACTGGTAGAGCCTGGACATTTCTTTTTTGCCGAAATCCAGCTTTCTGTTCTTAACAAAATCAGCACTGAATTTATTTGGATTCAACCAGGTGCCAAGAAAATCTGCACCAAAGCTGACCACGACCTGTGCTTTAGAAAAATCATAGGACGGAATTACAGCTTTTCCGAATGAGGCTTCATTGGCCTTTACTATTCCATATGAAGATATGGGGTCGTACATAACAAGTGCGCTGCCAGGATATTTGCTCATAAATGCATCAATCGATGCCTTCATGGTTGGACTTAGAATTGTCTTGCTGACAATCCTTATTTTCCCGCCGCCTGATATGATGGTCTCGAGTTTGGTTTTGACCTGCTGGTCCAGCGCTGCCCATTCAACAGGGGCGCCATTGATAGCCGGTTTGGTGAGCCTGGCCTTATCATAAAGTGCAAGTACAGATGCCTCTGCCTGCGCAGTAGTGCCTTTTCCCGATAATTTGGAAAGCTTATTTGGCTCAACTTTAATGGGTCTGCCCTCTCTGGTTTTTACAACTATACTACAGCAATTACCACCATTAGCATATGTGGATGCATAGTAATTGGGTATGCCCGGATCAATCTCCTCAGGTTTATTGAGGTAAGGGATGGCTTTTCGCACCGGCGCTTCACAAGCAGCCAGGGAAGCCGCTGCAACACTGAATCCCATAAGTTTCAGAAAATCCCTTCTTGTGCTTCCCCCCTCTTCTTCCTGCATGATGCCTTCTTTGTAAGGAAGATCACGGGGAAATTCTTTACTTGCATATTTAACAAATTCCGGATCGTTGGTGAGTTGCTCGACCCCTTTCCAGTATTGTTTTTTATTATCTTTCATAAATATAAGTATGCAATTGTATAAAACCTGCTAAAGTAAAATTTGCTAATAGTGGCATTTTGCGCATTCCAATCCACCTATATCCTCAACAACCATTGGCTTCTTTGAACCAGCTGAATGTATCTCCACCAACTTATCATAATATCCATTATCTGCTTTAATCTCGGTAGTCCGGTGACAATCGATGCACCAACCCATGGTAAGATTTGAAAACTGGGCTACCACTTCCATTTCTTCAATTGGGCCATGACAAGTCTGACATTCAATTCCGCCCACATTATAGTGCTGGGCATGATTGAAATATGACAAATCGGGAAGATTATGTACCCGCACCCATTCAATTGGCTGATCGTTGTTTTTGGCATCGTATATCTTCTGGATTTCAGGAGATAATTCATCAGAACCGGTCACCTTGACAATCGCGCTGTGGCAGTTAAGACAGATATTCACTGAAGGAATGTTTGCACTTTTACTGATTCTGACACCAGTATGACAGTAGTTGCAATCGATCTGGTATTCGCCCGCATGCAATTTATGAGAGAATGCAATAGGTTGTGTCGGGGCATATCCTTGCTGCACCCCTATATTAAACAAGCCGTCTATCACGGTTTTGAGCACCAGGGCGGTAAAAATAAATGTGGTCACCCAAATAAAAGCGGGGCTCCTGACATATTTGCCAAAATCAAGCTTTTGGAACACCATGTCTTTATCCTCCTCTGTAATGTCGGCTTTCTGTTTCAAATATTTTGTCAGAACAGAGATCAGCACAAACAATACGACTAGTATGAGAACAAGTATTACCAGAAGAATAATCAGGAAAATGGTTATCAAAGTCGGATTGATGACGCTCTCCTGTACTACCTGCTGGCCATCTGCGGCAACAGCAACCTGTTTTGCAGGAGGCCCCTTAATGGTTTCGCTCTTGATGTACTCTAAGACTTCATTAAGTTCGTCATCGGAAAAATCAAAGGACGTCATTAAAGTCTGATTGTACTGATTGTACAGATTCACCGCATATTCATCACCACTCTGGATAACGCGCTGCGAGTTGACAATAAAGGCTTTGGTCCACTCAACCGGGCGTCTGTTATGTATATCAGCCAATGCCGGGCCCACCTTTTCTTCGTGGATTTCATGGCATACCACGCAGTTGTTTTTGAAAAGTGTGGCGCCGGCGGCTACCAATTCCTGATTCAATTCCGCCTCCTGACCAACTGCGACATCATCCTGCCCATACAGATTGATAGAAGTGATGATAAAAAAAATAGAAGTAATGACCAGAAGCTTACTTCTAAGTTTCAATTTATTTGACATAGAATTTTCGTTTTTCAAAAATTTTTGTGCCAGGCACTTTTCCAGACGGCACAAATGTAATACGCCCGACTTTTTTTTCAAACCTGAATTGAAAAGTAAATGGTTTTTTTTCAATGCATATATTTTGTTGAAAGTCATGATTACAAATAAACTGTTTAATCTTATGGTTTGCGTATTAATATGAAACAACTCACATTTTTAGACAAAACCATACGCTGCATCAGAAAAATCGACTATTTTCAAATTATGGTTCCATCAGTTTTTTGGAACATTAAATGAAAGTGTTTTCCAGGTGTTTGGAAAATAATAAAACAGGCATCATCAAACCAATCCGAATACCTGTCTTTTAAAGAAGAATTATGATATCACTACTTATTTCATTTTTTTTCTTTTGGAATAGAATCCGTTTTCATTGGTCTCTTCACCTTTGTTTTGAGAACTCAATTATCCTTTAAAATCATTCTTGAATTTATTCAGTGGTGAATCTACTACTGTCGTGTAAATGTTAAAATGGCGGGTAAGGCGGACGTAGATTTTGAGGCAGGCCAAGGCGCGAAAAATGAGCATAACCATAGCTACGAAAGTCTTTTTGCAACGCAGGCATGCTTTAAAAGATACCCCGGAGTACCCGTAAGTACCCGTAGGTTTAGGCTTGACACGACACTACATATAATTTCCCTGCTTATGATTTCCTGATAAATTTATACACTGCCCCCGCGGCCAAAGCCCCAACGATCGGGATCAGGATAAACAGCCAAAGCTGAGCTAACGCCCAATCACCGACAAAAAGTGCCTGACTGATGCTCCTTGCAGGATTTACTGAAGTATTTGTCACCGGAATACTTATCAGGTGAATGAGCGTTAGAGCAAGCCCTATCGCGATCCCGGCAAATCCTTGTGGCGCTTTTTCGTCTGTCGAGCCAAGTATAATAATCAGAAACATAAAAGTCATAACAAATTCGGTAACAATGGCAGTAACGAGGCCATATCCACCTGGTGAATGCTCGCCATAGCCATTTGCTGCAAAATTACCAATGCTATCCCCATTGCCCGTAGCAATTACAAAAAGCACGGCTGCGGCCGCAATGCCTCCAAGAACCTGCGCAATCACATATGGTAAGATTTCCTTGCTGCTAATTCTACCACCCGTCCACAAACCAAAAGTCACGGCAGGATTTAAGTGCGCTCCGGAAATGTGCCCCAGTGCGTAGGCAATAGTCAAAACCGTGAGACCGAAGGCAATGGAAACGCCAACCAATCCAATCCCTACTTCCGGGAAACCAGCGGCCAATACCGCACTGCCGCAACCTCCCAGTACTAACCAGAAGGTGCCAATAAACTCTGCAAATTGTTTTTTCATAATGATTTGATTTTGTGTTTAAGGTTATATTAAAAGGTACGTTCATTCTCTTCCATTTTGTCGGATGGATAAATTGTGTTCCAGTCAATGAGCATATCCACCAGCAACCAATTGTTTTTTTCTGCATCATCCAATCCCTTATCCAGCCGGCCAATGTGAGATTGACGGTCATAAGCCCATTCCCGGATTGAATCTGTATGATGAATAATCATTCCAAAGCTTGGCTGGTCTGTTGACGATGTAACCCATTGAAGCATTTCATAGTCACCATCGGAATTTCCGACAGCAAA
>CAYZWN010000063.1:6879-20845 GCA_964482185.1 uncultured Roseivirgaceae bacterium | reverse complement strand
CTACTGCTTAGAAGGCAGTTGCTCTATCCAGCTGAGCTATGGAACCATGCTAATTAGTTTGACAACCTTTTGTTGCAGTGAGCAAAATCTATCTTTGCTCAAAATTCAGGCTGCAAATGTAGCAATATTATTGAAATTTGTAAATGAAAATTCTCAATTACTACTTGTGCCTCGCCTTCAATACCTCCATGACTTCATTGAGCTGAACGTCTTTGGCCTCCAGCAATACAAGCAAATGGAACAGTAAGTCAGCAGCTTCATTTTTAAATAAATCTGCATCAGAATCCTTCGCTTCAATCACCAATTCTACGGCCTCCTCTCCCACTTTCTGCGCGATCTTATTGATGCCTTTCTCAAACAGCATCTTTGTATAAGATTTTTCGGCACTGGATTCTTTCCTGCTCTTTATGACATCCTGCAAATAATTCAAAAACAAGGTGTTGGCTCCATTTCGCTCATCAAAACAGGTGTCCGACCCGGTATGGCATGTTGGCCCAATTGGTTCGGCTTTTATCAATAAAGTATCCTGATCGCAATCAGGAATTATTTCTTTCACGATTAGGAAATTACCCGAGGTCTCCCCTTTTGTCCACAAACGATCCTTCGTTCTGCTATAAAAAGTGACTTTCTGCTCAGCCATGGTCTTTTGCAGCGCTTCCTCATTCATATATCCCAACATCAGCACCTTATTGGTTGACCAATCCTGAATGATGGCAGGCACCAATCCGTTTCCTTTCTTAAAATCTATATTCATTATTTCTATAACTCCGTCCTCATAGGAATGCCCTTTCCCTGAAGATAATTTTTCAGCGAAGGTATGGGTATTTCTTTAAAGTGAAAAATACTTGCCGCCAATGCCGCATCAGCCGCTCCGTAGGTGAACACATCGTAAAAATGTTCCATTGTTCCAGCTCCACCGGAAGCAATGACGGGAATATTTAGATGACCTGATATTTTAGCCGTCAGTTCATTCGCAAAGCCGGCCTTGGTGCCATCGTGATCCATGGAGGTGAGCAATATTTCTCCTGCTCCCCGCTCCTGGCACTCATAGGCCCATGACTCGGTAACAATATCAGTAGGTGTCCGGCCACCATGTGTGTGCACCCGGTTTTCATTTCCATAGTCTTTAGTATCTATAGCAACAACCACACACTGACTCCCGAACTGAAGCGCCAACTCATCAATAAGTCCGGGGCGCCGAACTGCGGATGAGTTGATCGAAATTTTATCCGCCCCGGCATTGAGCAGCGCACTGACATCCTGAACAGATGCTATACCTCCTCCTACAGTAAACGGGATATTGATTTCCCGCGCGACATTCCTGACGAGCTCAACCAGGGTTTTGCGCTTTTCAACCGTGGCCGTAATATCAAGAAATACCAGTTCGTCTGCACCCTGCTCTGCGTAAATGGCACCCTGCTCCACAGCGTCACCAGCGTCGCGCAATTCCACAAAGTTCACGCCTTTCACCGTGCGGCCATCCATAATATCGAGACAGGGAATGATTCGTTTTGTTAGCATTGAATAATTGTATTTTTAAATCATTTTAATGTTGGAAAATGAGACCTTCGATAAGGAATGACGCAGTGCTTCTTTGAGTTTTTGCTTACAATTTCAATGCCTTTCAAGAAAATGACAACTAATGTGCGACCTCCAAATGATCAATGGGTGCGCGCCAATTGGCTTTGATTAATTACCAGTAATGATTTAAAGCCACGTCAAAACCCAGACCCTTCTATCCTAACCTTTCAAAACATTTGAATGGTGAGAACAACCGAAATACTTGGTCATGTCCTTATACGCTTCGATGGCGCCGTCTTTGGCAGGCTCCCTGGCGATATCAAGCAGATGGTTGATTTCTTCTTCAGTCAGCGGTTTAAAGTTTTGCGCCCGCTTCAGATCGTCCCGTAGTTCATCAATAGTCTGCACTCCACAAACAGTAGTTGCCACCGGCAAGGACATCACATAACGTCGGCAAAGATCGACGCTCACATTCAATTCGCGCGCGATCCTGCCATTTTGTGCAGCAAGCGTTTTCATTCCCAAAGCAGCGATGCCCTTCTGATTTAGTACCGGAAGCACCTGCTTCTGAAAACTGTTGTAATGGGCATCGAGAATATTGAGCGGCAACTGACAGGTGTCCCAATCGAACATACCAATCATTTCGAGGTGCATTTCAGGAAACATGTGACCGGAGAAACCAATATATTTTACCTTCCCGGCTTTTTTGGCTTCGAGTATGGCTTTCATTACACCGTTCTCCGGATCGAATACACGTTGCGGATCACCCGGATATTGAATGGAATGGGTCTGAAGCAGATCGATATGGTCAGTTTGCAATCTTTTCAGGCTTTGGTTGATCTGCTCCACGCCGGTTTTATAATCCCTTGCGCAAACCTTAGTCATGAGAAACACCTTTTTTCTGTAGCCACTCTGCGCCAGGGCCTTACCCATTATCTCCTCTGAAACACCCCTGTTATATTCCCAGGCATTATCCATAAATGTGATGCCTCCGTCAACAGCCTCATGGAGAAAGCGAATACTTTCTGCTTCGGTTTTTTTCTGGATAAAATCCCAACCACCAAGACCGATAATCGAAACGCGCTCGCCTGTCTTTCCCAAAGGTCGTGTGGGGATGCCCGCTGAGCTATAGGCCTGATGATTGATTATTACCGGCCCCATGGCAATACCTGCCAACAGGGTTTTTACAAACTTTCTTCTCGACTGGTCATTGTTGGGTTTAGTATTATTCTTCATGTCAAAATCTTTGGAGATAAATTTACAACTCAAATTAATTGTGGAAAGTTAGATATAGCGCAGAAATCTTTATAACATAAAAGCATATTTTTAAATTGAGCGCTCAACAAATCAAATCTGGTATGGATTTAAACCACCTTAAAAAATTCCCGGTAATTGGGTTCATGGTTCTCTGCATTTTGTGTCAGTCTGCCTGCCATACAAATAGCCACAAAGATCATCGACCAAATATTGTGCTGATCATGGGCGATGACATAGGCTTTTCAGATATTGGGTGTTACGGCAGCGAGATCACCACCCCCCATCTCGACAAACTGGCAGAGCAGGGTTTACGTTTCAGCCAGTTTTACAATATGAGTAAGTGTGAAACCACCAGATCGGTGATGCTCACCGGACATTACACAGGTGATGAGCGATCCGTTTCCGTTGGCCGGGTGCTACGCGATGCAGGTTATTACACCATCCACAGCGGCAAAGAACATTTTATGAACTGGGTGCCCGGGCATGTCTATTCTGAAAATGTATTCGACGAATCCTATACATTCTGGGCAGCCAGTGAATTTTTCATACCGCCGGACAGTGTTTTCCAAAGACCTTTCAAATTGCAGGGCAGAGAGTTACATGCGCGGGAGTTGTACTATCATGGCGACACCTTTTTCAAAACCGATGCCTTCACAGATTTTGCGCTGGATAAACTCGCTGAGCGGGACAAAACCACACCCTTTTTTCTATACCTGCCATATGGCGCTGCGCATTATCCGTTACAGGCCCGACAGGAAGACATTGACAAATTCAGAGGCAAATACCTAATCGGGTGGGATGCTGTCCGCCAGACGCGCTATGAAAAAATGATTGCCCTTGGGATTTTGGATAAAAAATACGCATTAAGCGAACCGACACCAAACATCAATAAATTTCGCGGCCATCCAAAAGGTGATGAAGAACGGCGTGCCAAAATTCCCGAATATCGGCCGTGGAGCAGCCTGGACGATCAGGAAAAAGATGAGTTAGACCTTGAAATGGCTGTGTATGCAGCTATGGTACACCGAATGGATTACAATATCGGAAGGGTTGTGAGGTACCTGGAGGAAACCGGAGAACTGGAAAATACGATTATCATGTTTCTCTCGGATAATGGCTCCTGCCCATACGACAGCAACCGGGATTTCGACTTCGCACCCGGCGATCCGGGCGGTTATCGCACCCTGAGTGCCGCGTGGGCCAATGCAGGCAATACACCGTTTAAATATTTCAAGCAATACGGTCATGAAGGCGGTGCGCATACGCATTTTATTGTTCATTGGCCGGAAAGAATCAAAGCTGGTCAAATAACCAATCAGCCGGCACATCTGGTTGACATATACCCGACACTATTGGATGTGGCGGGATCAGCAATCAATGAGCAGTCTTCACTGCCGCTTCACGGATCTTCCATGTTGCCGGTTTTTATGGGCGAGCAAAGGGAACAACCGGTACGGATTGTGTCCGGTTACCAGGACAGGTTCAGGATGTATCGCGAAGGCGGCTGGAAAATTGTGAATACAAATGGTGAGGGATGGGAATTATTTAATGTCGCAGACGACATGACTGAAACAAAAGAGCTTAGTCAGGCTAATCCTGAAAAATTACTCGAACTGAAAAACAACTATCTTGAATGGCAATCAACCTTGCCGGGAGGTAAAGCACAATTTTAAAAGTATTTATGCAGATGAAAGTATTTCGATTCCTGATCTCCTTCGCAGTCACGTTTACACTGATTGCGGCGATGAATATGAAAATAGGGCCACTGCCCCCTCTTGGGAAATTCATGAATCCATATGATGGATTTTGGGCCAACGCCCGCGATGCTGAAATAATTCCGGACAGATTGGATATTCCTGGACTGGTAAGGCCGGTAAAAATCCTGTATGATGACCTCCTGGTCCCACATATTTTTGCTGAAACAGAATTGGATCTTTTCCTTGCAGTGGGCTATGTGCATGCCTTTCACAGATTGTGGCAAATGGAATTTCAGACACATGCTGCAGCAGGCAGGCTCTCGGAGATCGTCGGAGACCTCACACTTGATATGGATCGGAGCATGCGGAGGATAGGAATGGTATATGGTGCCGAAAATTTTATAAACAACATCGATGGTGAATCAGCGCTTATCATCGATCAATACGCAAAAGGCGTAAACGCCCATATCAGCAAATTGAAGTACAAAGATTTTCCTTTGGAATATAAACTGCTCGACTACAAACCTGAACGCTGGACACCGCTTAAAAGCGGATTGCTGTACAAATACATGTCCGACATGCTCAATTCGAGTGAAAAGGACCTGGAAAATACCAACTTCAGAGCGCTGTACGGAAAGGAACTGCTGGATCTGATATACCCGGATGTGGACAATTATCAGGATCCGGTGGTGGAGCGCCGCGGCGACTGGAATTTTACTGCACTGAAACCAACCAAAACCAAAAGCAGCTCAGAAAATGGGGTTGTGACAAAGCTGCAGCCGCTCGAAGGTCAAAACCCATACAACGGGAGCAACAATTGGGCAATCAGTCCGGTAAGATCAGCGACGGGCAATGCAATACTTTGTAATGACATGCACCTGGACCTTTCCTTGCCATCATTATGGTTTTACAACCAACTCAACGCAGGTGACATCCAGGTTTTTGGTCATTCCCTTCCGGGAATACCTTTTGTCATTACCGGATTTACCGATTCTATTGCATGGGGCATGACCAACGCTCAAAGAGATCTTGTGGATTGGTATCGGATTGAATACGAAAATGAAGGCAGACAAAAATACCTGCTGGATGGCACATATATTCCTGTCTCTAAAAAAGTCGAAGCAATTAAAATACGCGGCGCGGAGACCTTTTACGATACCGTAGCATATACAGTATTTGGACCCGTGACCTATGATGGTTCTTTCAGAGCTCAATCAGAAAAAAATGGCTTTGCCAGGCGTTGGATCGATCATGATCCTTCACAGGGTCTGAAAATGTTTTACCAGATCAATAAGGCTAAAAACTTTGAAGACTACATGTCGGCCGTGGATAATTTTACTTCACCGGCGCAGAATGTCGTATTTGCATCAACTTCAGGCGACATAGCTCATCGGGTTCAGGGCAAATACCCGTTGAACGATTTTGAGGAAGGCAAATTTATTAAAGATGGAACGAAATCTGAAAACAACTGGAATACCTACATTCCGAACGAACACAATGCCTTCTGGAAAAATCCCGAACGTGGGTTTGTGTCATCGGCCAACCAGCATCCCGCTGATTCCACGTATCCATATTATGTGACTGCCAGATCATTTGAAGCCTACCGAAACAGACGCATCAACGATATACTGCGTGCTGACAGTTCTGTGACCATCGATGACATGAAAGCCCTGCATTTCGATAACTTCAGCATGAAAGCCGCCGAATCCCTGCCTTTAATGATTGATCAACTAAAAGGCGCATCGCTCAACGCCTTTGAAATGAACATCATCGAACAACTCAAAGCATGGGATTTTTACTTTAATGCAGAAAGCATACAGAGTGTTTATTATGACATCTGGTATAAAAAGCTTTATGAAAGTATTTGGGATGAGATAGCAGAAGCCAGAAAGGCGGATATTGCACTTGAATACCCTACAAATTATTCAACCATCCGGCTTATGAAAAATGATCCCGAAAATCAGTTTTTTGATCATCAGGCAACAGAACAAAAAGAAACGGTCAGTGACCTTATACTTATGTCGTTCAGGGAAATGATCGTGGAAGTGACAAAGCCTGAAAATGAAAAAGGTGTGAAAAACTGGGCAAAATACAAAGGTTCCTACGTCGGGCATCAGCTCCGGATAAAACCCCTGGGATATCATGATATTTATGCAGGTGGCAACTCCGGTGACATCGTAAATGCCTCCGGTACCAGTAATGGCCCCAGCCAGCGCATCATTGTGGAGCTCGATCCCAGGGGCGTGAAAGCATGGGGGCATTACCCCGGTGGGCAGTCCGGCAATGCCGGAAGCAAATACTACGACAACATGGTACAGCCATGGGCAAATGGTGGATATTTTGAGCTTTTGTTGCTTCGCAAAGAAGACGAAAACCATCCCCGCATCATGCACACTCTAACACTAAACGCATCAAAATGATCACTTTTAAGGTTTTGATAAAAACAATATTGATTGCTACACTGGCTTATGTCTTACAACATATATTCCCCTGGTGGATCATCGCCATCGCCGGTTTTCTGATCAATTTTATAATCTATTCCGGTGGGGCATCTTCCTTTTTAAGCGGATTCCTCGCGGTGGGCATGCTCTGGTATTTCTCCGCATTGATTGTACATGTAAACTACGGAACATTACTCACCGACCGTATAGCACAAATTTTTTTCCTTCCAGGCCCGGGCTGGCTCATTCTGGTTACTGCACTTATCGGAGGCCTGATTGGTGGTTTTGGCGGCTTGACAGGAAGTCATCTCAGGGCGTGGGTGATGCCACAGGAATCCGAAATTAAATTTTGACAGGCTACATAATTATGTCGGCTGACTGTGTGGTACGCTTGCGAAAAAATAATACCTTTTAATCATGCCGCTTTATAGGCAAAATGTAAGCCCGCCAATCTCAAAGAAAATTGAACCAATCAATTGGATATAGTTAACCGGACTCCTCATTTGACTTGATTACAATTGTTTTGTAAGCAATTACTGCAGAATTTTTGCAATTATCGCATACTAATTTATTTGCAATGAACACATAAACTTTATTATCGCGGATATTGTTGATATATTAGATTCTCATTTAGGAATTATATAATGTAATATGGGACAAGCAAGAGAAAAGTTTTCAAATGTAAAGCGTTATGAGACCTCCTTTCATAATGTCAAGTCTCGCGTCAAATCAACAAGCATTCAATTACTTCCGAATAACAAAAGTGGTAATAAGGAGATCAGATCATTGATTGATAAACTATTATCTTATGAAGGGTATGGAAAGATTGAGATTCCCGGCTCTGTCATGCAATTTCTTCCAGATATCACTAATCTTTCTGTAAGGGATCTGGCTGATTTGTTGGAGATCAGCACATCTTCGTATTACAGAAAAATAGGAACCGATTTAATTGAAATGAATTTTGTTGATAAAATGTCAAGTCTATTAAAAATCTATCAAAAAGGGATTGAGGCATTTGATAATAACCGTGATGATTTTGAGGAATGGCTAAATACTCAAATCCCTGGCCTTGGCAATATTAAGCCGATAGAACTTCTAAAAACAGAAAATGGCAGATCGACCATTTTGGATGCAATAGAGAGAGTGGAGCATAATGTGTACTGTTGATGCTTGTATTCAGGATTGAGAAGAAAAAATACAAAGACACCTTTCCTCCTAATGGGTCGTTATTTAGTTCAGGCAGATGGAATACTAAAGGGATGTTAGTGGTTTATACTTCCGAATCCGTTTCCTTAGCTAAATTGGAAACCCTGGCCAACTCAGGCAGTAAAATTCCAAAGAACAGGATTCTTAGAATATTTGATGTTGATGACTCTGCGCCATTGATTCAAATTACTGTCAAGGACCTGCCAAAAAACTGGCAATCAACCCCCTACCCAAGTAGTCTTTCATCCATGATTAAAGCGATAATGAAAACAGGTATATATGTGGGTGCAATTGTGCCGTCTGCACAATCTCCAAGGGATAATAATATTCTGCTCTTCCCGGAAAATAAGGATTTCAGGAAGTTTGTAAAGGAAATTGAAAGTGAAGATGAATTTTTTGATCCAAGGCTGAAATGATATCTTTTCTATTGGCTCATGCCGTCTTAAATCGTGTCTGCCTTTAAGCTACTTGTTTTTCAAATCTCCAAACACAAATAAAATCCAAAACACAATCCGGAATATCCAAAACCTGTTTACTTTTTGAAAATTGAACCATTGGGTCAGGCCAATCATGGATTAACGACAAATACTTTACTTCCCCTGCCGGAAGCATTGAACGCCCTGACTTTCACCTTTCCATCAACCCGCACAGCCGATGTGTATTCCGCTGCGCTGACTGTCGGATCAGAGCCGTCAGTTGTGTACCTGATAATCAATCCAGGATAAGCCACATTCGCCTTAAGCATGCCGTCTTCAATGATTGCGCCCGGTGGCGGAATCCTGTAGTTGAACTGTCCAAAGAAATGATCGATCCGGGGCAATTCGCGTTGCCCGATGCGGTTGGAAAATTCACTCCAGTCGGCTAGCAGTGCATCGACCCGCTTCGAAACATTTGGTTCGTTTTCCCATGATGTTTCCTTCGCCCATGCCTTTTCAGCAAATGCAAAGATTTTAGGTGCCGTGTAGTATTCCATCATGCCGGTCTCGCGCAAGGTTTCAGACCAGAGTTGTAGCTGCAAGCCTTTAATTTTCTTTCGGCCTTCAGCACTAAGCTTTTCCTTACCGGGAAATTCGCGGCTTTCTTTAGTAAGCCTGCCGAAAAAATCATAATTGGCCGCATGATACACATTATAGGGCGTCATGATAAATGGATCAATATCGTCCTGAAACCCACCCCAGTAAAGTCCGGGCTCAAAGGGATCTGTATTATAAGCCAAATCGATATAAAGGTTGGTCACATTGCACAAAACCACCGGATAGCCTGCATTGGCAATCCGATAGCCCAGATCGATATTCCCGTCAAGGTTATTCCAAATCAGAGGCATTACATTTTTATCCACATATTTGGTGTTGACCTCCAGGTTATTGAAGTGGTCTTTTTCGAGCACCATCTCCTCCCATCCTGTAAGCAGCAGATCGTATTTCTGCAATGAATCAATGATTCGCCCAACAAAGTATCCGTGCAGTTGCCCTGCTTTTTCTACCTCTGGCATTGATTCCATGAGTTCGATGCATAAAGGTGATTTCGCCCACGCGCCATCGGCCACTTCATCTCCTCCTGTATTGAAAACCGTCATTTTAAGCCCGGCCTCTTCGTACATGGCAATAAAATCTTTTACCACTTTTTCATAGAAATGATATGCAGAAGGCAGCGCAACATTCACGATATTGTCTTTGAACGACTGCGCCGAAAGATATTCCGATTTGTCATCAGGATCAATGAGGCGGAATTCATTCGCCTTTGCCTCATCGCCAAGCGCCATGTAGTGGTCGTATCGCTTCTCCATTGCCATGATGGCTGCGCGCGCATGGCTGGGAAAACACACTTCAGGGATTATCTGAATATGGCGCTGATTGGCATATTGCAGTATTTCCCTGAACTCATCACGCGTGTAATAGCCCCTTCCCCTGTTATGCTCTGAATCCGGGTATGGCCCTGAACCGAATGCTGGCTCCAGATGATCTTTTGAGGTACTTGTGTAGCCTCTTTCACTACCCACTTCTGTAAGTTCCGGCAAACCATCGATCTCAATACGCCAGCCCTCATCCTCCGTAATCCTTATGTTCAGTTTATTAATTTTATACATAGCCAGCAAATCAATGAGTTTCATGACTTCCTGTTTGGTATGGAAATTACGGGCGACATCAAATAAAAACCCACGATAAGCAAACCTCGGCGCATCCAGAATTTCGACGGCACGGATCCTTACTGGTTCTCTGCCGCTATAAGCTTCAGGTGACACCAGCGCCAGCAAACTTTGGATGCCATAAAACACACCGGCAGGATCACTCCCTGTAATAGACACACCTTTGCCTTCGATCAATGATAGTTTATATGCTTCTGCTGAAATGCCATTGACCTTCATTGGTGAAAGAGCCAGACTTATGGCATCCGGGGCTACTTCATGGCCTTGTGTCGCAACAAGGTTAGCGTCAAACAACCTGTTAGCAATAGAAACAAGATATTTCGCCTCGTTTTCAAGCCCCGGGGAATAGTAAATTCGCGTTTGCTCACCGAGCTCTACAATACCCCTGCCAACTTTGGTTTGATATGGTGTTGGGATAATTTTTCCCACCTCTTCAGGCGATAGTAGCTTGATTGTCGCATTCTTTTCGTAGGTATTGCTTGCATTGGGAACGGTGGCCCTGATATCCGGATCGGGGAATACGCGCTCCAGATCATCAAAACCATTCAGCGTTAAAGCTCCGGGCTCCACAATTTGCTGCGAGGCCTTACCGGCGTTGATCACAAAATACGCCCCTACCGGAGCCAGCCATGCCTTCAGAAACGGGCCGCTTGACAGATACTTAATTACAAGGGAGTCGCCGGGGTTTATAATGAAATCCTTCCCCGGAGTAAATTTGAAAAGATAGCCATTCACATGCTCAACTATACCTCTGGCCGAATCGCTCATGTACCGGGGCAAAATATTGTCCTGGTTAAATTCCATAAACCAATCATCTGAGCGCACAGCAGAGGTTCCCCGGTTAATAAAGATAAACTGAACTTCCGAACTGTAATCCGGGGCTGGGGCATTTTTAATCAACTCCCATTTTACCTGAAGCTGTTGCAGATTTGATGCAACCTTATCTGCATTTTCGGTGCAAGCGGCAAATATTAAAAGTGCAAGTCCAAAAGGCAGAAAAACCCGAATCATCTTTTTAAAAATATCAAAATATTTCATCTGTATAAACTTTTATCTGTTTTCAATGGTATAAGTGGAATCGCCGTTAAAATAATCAGATCGGTAAAAACATTTTTACATGGCGATTTCATGATATGGAATTTTTTAAAAAGTCAGAACCTTATATCCGCAGGCCTCCAATATTTTGATCAGAGATTCAAATAACTATAGATTGATCTTCTCACTGCAAATCCGGATGTTTCTCATTGAAAGTTAGTTTGTTATTCTTTTATTCCCGGCATTTAAGCAAAAAAATTACTCATAATTATGCCTGTGACTCAGTTTTTATACTGAAAAAGCGAACAATCAGACTATGATGATACCCGCCTGTGATGTCTCTATTGTCGAAGATAGATAATGCTTAACAAGAAATCTATTCACTGAATTTTGCCTTCATATAATTTGAACCGGTGAAACGGGTGTATGCAAATTATGCTCAGTAGTTTTTCCCGGAACCTATTTCCACTAATCAAAAAAAATCATAGTAACCGGAACTTTTTTAGCCAAATACTGTTTATATTTTTAGGCATATCTAAATTTATTTTTTTATTGACTTTAATTTTGAATTTGCCATATCAAATTTTAAATTTGGATAAACAAAAAGATTAACACGATAACACACCATGTTTGGAATATTTAGAAATAAAGGCAGACCGTTCATCAGCGATACCGGAAAATTACTTTCAGACCTCATACCCGGCCAGAAAGCTTTTATCAATGGTATCGATGAAGCTTGTCATGGCATAGAGCGAAAACGGCTCATGGATCTTGGGTTCGTTCCCGGAACACTTGTGGAAGTCGCCGTCAGCAGCCCCTTCAGAGATCCGACAGCATACCGTGTTAAGGGCGGTTTGATTGCTTTAAGAAAATCCCAGGCCAGCAAAATAAACATTGAGAGCGTTCAATAATAATATTGAACATGTCTTCCTCGCTTTTTAAAAATTCACACAAAAACTGCGCTGATTGCCCTGTTCATGACAAACTGAGTTTACAGCGCCTAGGTATAAACGCCGGCAATGCCGATTTTGTGGTTGCTCTTGCCGGCAATCCCAATACTGGTAAAAGTACCATTTTCAATGCGCTCACCGGCCTGAGGCAACATACCGGTAACTGGACCGGTAAAACTGTCGCACTTTCAGAAGGGAGTTTTGTTTTTCATGACAAGCAATATAAAGTCATTGACCTGCCGGGAACCTATTCACTAATTTCTTCAAGCCTTGAAGAGGAGATTGCGCGGAATTTTATCCTTTTCGGCAAACCTGATGTTACGGTCATTGTTACCGACGCAACGATACTCGAACGCAATCTGAACCTTGTACTGCAAATACTGGAAATTTCTTCAAGAGCGGTCGTTTGCGTCAATATGATTGACGAGGCGAAAAGAAAAGGCCTGAAGATAGACATAAAAATACTTTCCGGAGAGTTAGGAGTACCGGTCGTACCGTTGATAGCCCGTGAGCAAAAAGGTGTATATGAATTGCTTACAACTATTGAAAAAGTTGCAAAATCACCAGAGCCAATCAAGTCAAGAAATTTGCATTTTTCTGACCCTGTAATTGCCGAAAAAATCGGCGTGATGGAAAAGGCAATCAAAGCAGCATTGCCTGAAATACCGAATTCAAAATGGCTCGCATCCAGGTTGCTCGACGGTGATGTCAAAATCCTGGAAGAATTGAATGAAGAAAGCGGCGTTTCATCAGACAAATCCTCGGCAGGAGGGTTGGAGGTTTTGACAAAGCCTCACAAGGAGCGCCTGATCCAGATAGCAAAAGATCTTCGTACCCAATCAGATATTAATTTCCATGATACACTTGTGCAGGAATCTTTCATGGAGGCAGGGCGTATTGCCAATAAAACTGTTAAAAAGGCCGGTGAAAAAAGAAAGTATGACCGCGATATCATACTTGACCGCATTTTTCTCAGTCCGGTATTCGGCTATCCGATTATGTTTTTACTTTTCGCCATGATGCTATGGATCACCATTGCCGGGGCAAATATTCCATCGTCTTTACTTTTTGATTTGCTTGTGGGTAAAGTTCATCCAATCCTCAATCAGCTTGGCGAAATGCTGCAATTTCCCTGGTGGTTGAGCGGTTTTCTGTTCGATGGCATGTACCTGGCAACAGCCTGGGTTGTGAGCGTGATGCTGCCCCCCATGGCCATATTTTTCCCAATGTTCACATTGTTGGAAGATTTTGGGTATTTGCCGAGGGTGGCATTTAATATGGATAATTTATTCAAAAAGGCCGGTGCACACGGCAAACAGGTGATGACGATGATGATGGGTTTTGGATGCAATGCAGCAGGTGTCGTTGCAACAAGAATCATAGATTCGCCCAGGGAAAGGCTTATTGCGATAATAACCAACAATTTTGCGATATGTAACGGACGCTGGCCCTTGCAATTTATTCTGGCAACCATATTTGTTGGTGCACTGGTGCCTGCCCACCTTGCGGGGTTTGTGTCAGCAATGGCGGTGGTTTCCGTGGCTTTGCTTGGTGTCGGTCTGACATTTCTGGTTTCATGGGGTTTATCGAAAACCGCACTAAAGGGTCAGCCTTCAGTTTTTAGCCTTGAGCTACCACCATATCGTGCGCCGAAGTTCTGGCAAACGCTCTACACTTCACTAATCGACCGGACATTATTTGTTTTGTGGCGGG
>CAYZWN010000063.1:0-6869 GCA_964482185.1 uncultured Roseivirgaceae bacterium | reverse complement strand
TTGCCTGCAGGCGCTGTGATTTGGCTGATTTCAAATATTACAATTGATGGCGAGCCTGTTGCCGGGTATATGATCGATTTTCTGAATCCTGTCGGATTGTTTATGGGACTAAATGGTATTATCCTTTTAGCCTACATTGTCGCCATTCCGGCCAATGAAATCGTGATACCAACTATTTTAATGCTGATCGTACTGGTCGGCGGTGCTCAGGATGGCGGAAGTGGCGCAGGCGTATTATTTGAAACCGAATCGATTGGCTCGCTGGAAAAGCTGCTCAGGAACCATGGATGGACCCTGCTCACCGCTGTGAATCTGATGCTGTTTTCGCTGCTGCACAACCCGTGCAGTACGACACTTTACACCATTTTTAAGGAGACCAACAGCCGAAAATGGACGCTTGTTTCAGCTCTCCTACCTTTGGCATTGGGATTTATTGTCACCTCACTTGTTGCCATGGTCTGGCATTTTTTTTAATAAAAAAACCGGTATCTCTGCAAATACCGGTACTTCTTCTGAGTGCTCAACCCTGAAATCAGGCGGCATCTTTTTTGACTGCCCCTGCGTCGTTTGAGGCTGGTGTACTTTCGGTTTTTTCTTTTTTACTGATGCTTCTGCCAATATTATCGAATCCGATGAGCGTGGGCATAGAAAGCTGCTTTTTCATTCTTTCACCACAATTGGCACATAATACCTCAATTTTTCCGACCTCATTCATCGAATGCTGAACCTCTCTTTGTTCACCGCACGCAGGACAACTGTAATCATACAAAGGCATAATACAACAATTTTAAGTTTTAAATCCGGCGCAAAAGTATAATACTGATTCCAGATTTTCAATACCTGAATCAAATTTGAAACTCAGCTCATCGCAATAACAAACAATCGCCATCAATCCCATCAACCTCCCACACTCCTATTCCAGAAATCCCTCGATGTTAGGCGCTCCGGCTTCGCCCAGCTCCTTCTTTAACTCCGGAATTTCTTTATTCACAATTTCAGAAAGCTTTAGCCTCATGTCATCATGTTGCTTTTTGGCCAGGTCATAGCTTGCTTTGTGCATTGGATTTGGGCCATAAGTCGAATAGCTCGTTCCCATATTTGCAGCAGACAATCTTTGCCAGATGGTAGGCGGAGTGACTTCTCCAACCTGCCCTTTTGCCGGACTTCCTGACAATTCCATGCTGAGTTCCTGAAGTTTTTGATTTAAATCAAATACCTTTTTATCCAGTACTCCGGGCGATGACCCGGTTGCTGAAAGCGCTTTGCGCATGGCGCCCACTTTTTTCATGGCATTTTGAAGCTCAATAGAAGTCAATTGCATTTCGCCGGCGAGCAGATCCACTTCACGCCAGAAGGCAGCTACGTCAGCCGGCTCAGCGCCCTCGAGTGCCCCTTTTCTCAAGCGTTCAACATCAAAGCTGACAGGCCCCGCCAACACCGAGAATGCACCATCCACCTGCTTTGCCAGTTCCGCGGTGTAGGTACCCGGAGCAGCCATCTTTCCTGATGGAATTTTTTCATCGCTTGTTGCTGTCTGGAGTCTGACAGGATAGCTCGCAGCATATTTCAAGTCCCAGGCTACCCTGTGAAATCCCTTTTTGACAGGCGCATCTATTTTGCGTATTACCTGCCCCTGATCATCTTTAATTATGAGCCACATCTTTGGCGTCTGCTGGTTCAGTTCGGCATCAAGTTGATCCCAGCCCGGGAAGGGAATATTCTGATTCGTCTTATTCAATGTCTTTTCCTGCTCCTGCCTCATTTCTTTTAATGATTTAAGATCATCTTTCAGAAAATATGTTAACACTGCTCCAAACGGAGGATTGGGGGCTGTGTAATAGTCTGCACCCATAGAGCCTTTTTCTTCACCAAAACCGATAACCCCTCTGGGGATATACCACCAGGCTTTCCTTGTGCTGAATAAAGCCGCCTCTCCCTGAAGTTTTTCTTTGCTCAACTCGCGCATAAAGCTGTAATCGTCCAGTACATAAAAGCTTCTTCCAAACGAAGCGCCAACGAGGTCGTTCTCCCTTTTTTGAATGGCCAGATCCCGGAAAGAGATTGTCGGGACATCACCGGTAATTTTGTACCAGGCTCCTCCGGCATCGATCGTAAAATAGATTCCGAATTCTGTTGCCAGAAACATCAACTCCGGTTTCACATGATCCTGAACGATTCGCCATACAAGTGTCTTCTCCGGCAAGTTTGCCTTCATGGAAACCCATGTTTTTCCCATGTCCTTACTTTTATAGATATACGGTTTAAAGTCACCGTATTTATGATTATCAAGCGCGACATACACGGTCTTTTCATCATACAGATCGGCTTTGATATCATTGACGAATGCTGTCTCCGGGACACCGGGAAGCTGTTTCGCTTCGATTTTGCGCCACCTTTCTCCGCCGTTTTCAGTAACCTGTATCAGGCCATCGTCCGTGCCGGCATAAATCAAACCTGGTTTTAGCGGTGACTCGGCAAGGGATGTAATGGTGTTGTAATTCGACATGGCATACAAATCCCATGGTGCGTCCCAGCTTTGTATTCTGCCCATAATTGGCATGCTGATGCGCTCCTGGTTTCTGGTCAAATCACCGGAAATGGGTGTCCAGCTATCGCCGCGATTTTCTGATTTCCAAACCCTTTGTGAGGCGAAGAACAGTGTTGTCGGCGCATGCGGACTTACCAGGATGGGTGCGTCCCAGTTGAATCTGTCCTGTGGGTCTCCCTCGGCTGGTTGCGGCTTGATATATACGATTTCACCGGTTGTGCGGTCGGTGCGCACCAGGTTGCCCTGTTGCCATTCAGAATAAACAATATTGGGATTCCCGGGCTCAGTGGCCGGCTGATGGCCATCGGCAAAAACAGTCAGAAACCAGTCTGAATTTCTGATACCGTGGATATTATCCGTTCTGGATGGCCCTCCCTGTGTGCTGTTGTCCTGCGTTCCGCCATAAATATTGTAAAATGGCTCCGCATCATCTACTGCAACTTTGTAGAATTGAGTGAGCGGCAGATTGGCGATATAACGCCAGTTCTCTGCCATGTCGAAACTTTCATACATACCGCCATCGCAGCCGACAAGTAAATAATCAGGATCGCTGCTTCTGAATGCAAGCGCATGATTGTCCACATGTTTGTGTTCTTCCTTCATATTGTAAAAAGTCTTGCCGCCATCATCAGAGATCAGCATATACACATTGGCCAGAAATATTTTATCAAGCTGATGTGGTGAAGCATAGAGTTCCTGGTAATAATGCGGACCGGTTCCTCCGGAAACAGTCTCTGATCTTTTCTCCCAGTTCGCGCCTCTGTCTGAAGAACGATATACAGCTCCTGTACGGCGTTCGAGCTCAATGGCAGCGTACAGTATATCCGGGTTGACAGGAGAAATAGCCAGTCCGATTTTACCGATATTTCCGGAAGGCAAGCCGTTACTGAGCTTTGTCCAGGTTTCGCCTCCATCAATACTCTTGTGCAATCCGGAAAGTGGCCCGCCACCCATGTAGGCGGCTACATTTCGATGTCTTTGCCAGGTAGCGGCATACAACACCATCGGATCACGTGGGTCTATGGCGAGGTCAGTAACTCCTGTCCATTCCTGATCGCCAAGTGTTTGCTTCCAGGTTTTGCCGCCGTCAGTGGTTTTATACAATCCCCGTTCTCCGCCTTTGCTCCACAACGGCCCCTGGGCAGCAACCCATATTATGTTGCTGTTATCCGGGTGTACAATGATTTTTGAGATATGTTCAGATGCTTTCAATCCCATGTTTTTCCATGAGTTGCCACCGTCTTCACTTTTATAAATCCCATCTCCATAGGCTACATGACGGCCTCCTACATTTTCGCCTGTTCCAACCCAGATGATGTTGGGATTTGAACTATCGATCGTCACGCAGCCAATAGAATAGGATTGCTGCGCATCAAAAATTGGTTTCCACGTCACGCCGGCATTTTTGGTTTTCCACACACCACCTGAGCCCACGGCAACATACCAGATATTTTCATTTTGCGGATGCATGGCTATATCGGCAATTCGCCCGGACATAAATGCCGGACCGATACTCCGCATTTTTATACCTTGAAATGTAGTATCAGACAAGGCGATCTGGCCAAAAGATATTTGATTCGCCAGAAGTAAAATAAAAAGCACAGCGCCAGCGCGCCTTAGAACAAATTTGATCATAACAGATTTAGTTAGAGGTTTTAAAGAGGAAAGATAGTTTTGAAAAAACACAATAACAACAAACGATAAAACTCCTTTAAACAGGTTAAAAATTAAAGTTTAGTCTGGGGAAACCGGTTTCCTTTTCATAGCAAATTTCCCGGTGAAACTCACGATATTTCCTGTAACAATCAGAAAAGCGCCAATCACTTTATCAAAGGGCATGGGCTCTCCAAGCCAAAAATGACTGATTATCATGGTCATGGGAATAATCAGATAAAAAATCAGGCTGGAAACGGTGGTGGAAACCCTGGTTGTGACACGCACCCATAAAGAATGAGCAATAAAAGTCCCTGCCACAGCCAGGTAAATCAGCGCACCCCAATCAACCGGCATGAGCTGACCCCAACTTGTAAGCGGCACAAAAAATGAGAAGGCAATCAAAGCAAATAAAAACTGGCCGAGTATTCTGCCCCTTTCCGGAATGGCCGCGTGCTGTTGATGCAAAACAGGTAATAATGCAAAACAGAAACCGCTGAATACGGCAAGCAATATGCCCAAAGTTGTGTCATTGGATAATGAAAATTCAGGGACTATAAAATATGTTCCCACGGAAGCCAGTGTCAGAGCGAGAAAATCATGCCAGTCGGGCTTGTGCTTTCTAAATGCCCAACCAAGAAAAATAAGGTGAATGCCATAAGTTGACATGCCGAGGATGCCAATGGAGGCAGTCGCCTTTTTAATGCTTATGAAATATGTTATCCAATGGAGTGCAAACAAAAAACCAATCAAGGCCAGAGGAAAGAGTGTTTTCTTATTCAAAAAAATCAAAAAAGAGCCTGGCCTTAAAAAAATGATGATCAATGCCGTGGCTATGCCCAGACGAAAAACAGCAATCGTATATGGATTGGCCGAGGTAAACTTAATACAAACCGGCACCAGGGACATGAGCATCAATGTGATGGCTGCCTCGACGCCAATTCGAAAATTTCCATCCCGATTACCCAAGAAAAAATGATTTTGAATTCAATGTAATTTTAATACTAATCAATATCTGTTGATTATAGATGTAGGAACAATCCATTTGAGGCTACCTGGCCTGATATGTGTCACTCATAAAGATAAACACATCAGACTCCGTTCTGGCACTAAGCATTGTGTTTTTCAGTTCTTCTACCTTTTCAGGAAACTTTGCTGACAGATCATTCGCTTCTCCGGGATCATCGGCGAGATTATAAAGTTCAAGGGGCCTGTCCGGATCAACGTTTATTTCATAACGCACCAGTTTCCAATCGCCCTTTCTCAACGCCTGCCTTCCTTCTCTTTCATGAAATTCCCAGTATAAATAGTCGTGTTCCTTTTGTTCTTTTCCTAATAACTCCGGCAAAAATGAAATGCCATCCAGGCCCTTCGGCGGGCTGACCCCAACAACTTCCGCCACCGTAGGCATAACATCCCAAAAGGCTGAAATATGATCTGACTGAGAACCTGAAATTATCTTCCCCGGCCAGCGGACGATCATCGGCACCCTGATGCCTCCCTCGTACAAATCGCGCTTGTACCCTTTAAAAATACCATTGCTATTGAAATAATCAGGATCGGCACCACCTTCCATATGTGGGCCGTTGTCGGAAGTAAACATTACAATGGTATTGTCTTCCAATCCCAATTCTTTCAGTTTGGCCATCAGCTCCCCAACCTGGTCGTCAATATAATTCACCATGGCAACAAAGGCGGCATGCGATTCTGGTTGAGAACCATAAGGCCCCAATTTCAACCTTTCGCCATCATCCACTCCCTGGTATTCATTTTCAGGGAGGTATTTTCCGCGGTATTTTTCCATGTATTCTTCCGGCGCAAACATCTCAGCATGCGGGATTAATGATGGATAAAACATGAAAAATTCTTTGTCCTTATTTTGCTCTAAAAATTTCAGGGCTTCCTTGTGTATGATCTCAGGCCCGTATGTTCCCCGCATCGTGCCTTCATTTTCAGGCAGCATGATCTTTTCCTGATTGTGCCATAAATGAAAAGGATAATAATGGTGTGCAATGCGCTGGCAGTTGTAACCATAAAATTCATCAAAGCCCTGGTTGTTGGGATCGCCCTCCGAACCGGGATAGCCCAAACCCCACTTGCCAAATGCACCGGTCACATAACCGGCCTCCTTCAGCATTTCGGCCATGGTATAAGTATCAGCAGGCAATGGCCACTGACCTTCCGGCTGCCATTCTTTATTGCCCCGCACCGGTGTATGGCCGGTATGCAAACCTGTCATGAGTGAAGAACGCGAAGGGGCACAAACTGTGGACCCAGAATAGTGTTGTGTGAATTTAATGCCTTCAGTGGCCAGTTTGTCGATATTTGGAGTAGTAAATTTTGTTTGTCCATAGCAGCTCAGATCGCCATAGCCAAGGTCATCAGCAAGGATATAAATGATATTTGGCCGTCTTGATTGACTCTCGTTTTTTTTTGGATCATTGGTGCATCCAAAGACCAATATAATCGAAGTGATGAATAATGCTGTTTGAAATAATTTCATGAATCTGTTTTTTAGCTAAGGTCTATTTTAATTCCAGTGGTTCTGGCTCACCGATATCATCACCGACAATCTGCTCATAAACTGTTATCATTTCGGCGAGCTTCTCTTTCTCCGTTGAAGCGAGGTTTTTTTGTTCACCAATATCAGCTTTGAGCTTATACAATT
>CAYZWN010000062.1:5242-20940 GCA_964482185.1 uncultured Roseivirgaceae bacterium | reverse complement strand
AAAAACATTCATATTCCATAAAGGAGGGAATAAATGATCTGATGGTTGTATTTCTATTAGAATATAGACGGAGTCGGGTGGGGAGTATTATTCAGAAATGACTGTGCCTAACGCGGTTTCACACTTCCGATTCCCGATGCCTCCACACTTACCTCATCCGGATCGCCATAATACACCACCGATCCTATACCGTTTGCTTCACCTTTGAATTTGGTTGTGGCGTGCACACGTACACTGCCTATCCCGTTTGATTCGGCAATGGTGTAGGTGCTGATGAGGTCTTTTGCATCATATTTTCCAACGCCCGAAAATTCGACTTTGTGATAATCTGTGCTGCCGGAAAGCTTGAAATTGCCAACACCCTGTATTTCTGAAATAATCTTATTTGCCTTTACTTCGAGGTCAATATTTCCGGCGCCTTCAAACTCGATTTTTAGATTAGTCAGGTTTAAAGGCGTATCACAATTCAAATCAACAGCTCCGACAATTACCAGTTTTGTGAGATCCTTGAACTGAATGAAAACTTCAATATTTTTTGAATTCTTAAAATTCTTTTTATCAATTTCTATTGACAGCCGGCCCATGCTGGAGGTGATATCCATTTCTTCAAATTCGGAAGATTTGGCAATGATTTTCAATGAACAATCATCCGATTGCCGCAAATGCACTTTATACGGGCCTTTGAGATAAATGCTTGTGAATTCCCGCACCTCAAATGTGCGATCGATTTTGTCTGATGCAGTGGCGAGTTTTGAAACGAAAAGTGTAATGGCGATCAGGAACAGGACAATTGAATATTTCTTCATAACATTAAAATTGTGTTGACGGTTCTATTGGCGCAAAACATATGCCACTGCGCCTTATTGGGCATCTGGCTATTTTTTACTCAGACACTGTATCAATACCGGACACCCCGGTGATCGGTAGCAATGCACAATACGCCTCAAATTTATACTAATTGTTGCATGACTTCCATTGTGGTCTGCACCTTTGATTTATTCTTATTATTTTTGCGCAAAATTAACAGATATGTTCGACAATTTAAGCTACAAGTTAGACCAGGCATTTAAAAGCCTGAAAGGGCAGGGAAGGATCACGGAAATCAATGTGGCGAAAACCGCGAAGGAAATACGCCGGGCACTGATCGATGCGGATGTAAACTTCAAGGTGGCCAAGGACGTGACCGATAAGATCAAAGATGAAGCCATGGGCCGCGATGTGCTGATCTCTGTTTCTCCGGGGCAGTTGCTTGTGAAGATTACCCAGGAGAAGCTTGCTGAGCTTATGGGCGGAGCTAAGGTGGATATGAACGTATCAGGTGATCCTGCGGTCGTCCTTATTTCAGGATTGCAGGGCTCCGGTAAGACCACTTTTTCCGGGAAACTGGCCAATATGCTCAAAAAACAAGGCCGGCAGGTTTTGCTGGCAGCCTGCGATATTTATCGTCCTGCTGCTATCGATCAGCTAAAGGTACTGGGAGCACAGATCGGAGTGGACGTGTACGCAGAGCCTGAAAACAAAAATGCTGTCGAAATTGCCAGAAATGCCATAGCACAGGCAAAAAAAACCGGAAAGAAAATATTGATTGTAGATACTGCCGGACGCCTGGCTATCGACGAGCAGATGATGAATGAAATCGCTGCGCTGAAAGATACTTTAAAGCCAGCTGAGACGCTTTTTGTTGTGGATTCTATGACCGGTCAGGATGCCGTGAACACCGCAAAGACTTTCAATGAAAGGTTGAATTTTAACGGTGTCGTCCTGACTAAACTCGATGGTGACTCACGTGGTGGGGCAGCGCTTTCGATCAGGAGTGTGGTGGATAAGCCGATCAAATTTATCAGCACAGGCGAAAAAATGGATGAAATCGATGTTTTTCACCCCGATCGGATGGCCCAGCGGATTCTTGGAATGGGCGATGTGA
This sequence comes from uncultured Roseivirgaceae bacterium, assembly GCA_964482185.1. Taxonomy (GTDB): domain Bacteria; phylum Bacteroidota; class Bacteroidia; order Cytophagales; family Cyclobacteriaceae; genus JAAUQL01. The sequence goes on along the minus strand of CAYZWN010000062.1, from coordinate 19,016 downwards.
TCTCGCTTGTGGAACGCGCCCAGCAAAACTTTGATGCGGACGAGGCCCAGCGACTCAATAAAAAAATCCGGAAAAACCAGTTCAATTTCGATGATTTCCTATCACAACTGGAGCAGATAAAAAAAATGGGGAATATCAAGGATATAATGGGAATGATCCCCGGTATGGGCAAAGCCATGAAGGGCCTGGATATTGATGATGATTCGTTCAAGCCAATCGAAGCCATTATTAAATCGATGACAAAAGTTGAGCGCGCTAACCCGGATATCATCAACGGCAACCGACGTAAGCGCATCGCTGCAGGAAGCGGCACCAGCATCCAGCAGGTAAACAGCCTGATGAAACAGTTCGAGGATATGCGCAAACTCATGAAAACGATGAACAAAATGGGTGGCAGCAAACGCGCTCTTGCAAATCTGAATCCGTTTGGAAAATAGATTTTTTTGAGACGATCTGCTATGAGAGTTTGGCTATCACCATTTTTTGCCAAAATTAAACGGCGAGGCAGATTTTAATATTCCGGCCACACCCCGTCTTTTATGGGTTTTGTGCGTATTGCTTTCAGATCGATCACTACGTGCTTTACCCTGTCTCTTTTCCAGGTGTACACTATATGCAGCATACCATCTGCCGATTGAATCATCGATGGGTAAGAATACTCCCCCTGCTCATTTTCCAGAACCACGGCGGCATCCCAATTCATGCCATCTTTCGAAACAGCAACATTCAGCGGAGACCTTTTCCCGCCCCATTGATTTGGTTTTTTGCCAACGTGATTATAAACCAGCGCAAAACTGCCATCGGCAAGTGTTTCAGCGTCTGTACCCGAGTTGGGATTGGGCAATCCCGATGGTTCGAGCTCTGACCAGGTCTTGCCAAAATCTGAAGACCAAGCCGACAGCAGTACACTTTCCTTGCTTCTGGCAAGGATTTGCAGTTTGCCATCTTTATGAATGAGCACACTGGGCTGTATGGCATTATATTTCTTCCCGTCATTGATTGGTTCGCCATAGGTCCAGGTTTTGCCCAGGTCAGGGGAATACTCAAAATGCACCCGCCAGCCATCGTGCTCAGAACTGGTCGGGCTGATGAGTGTGCCATTACTCAGCAATACCGGTTTATTTTTAATCGGCCCAAGCACACCGTCCGGCAATTTGACCGGTTCTCCCCATGAAGCACCACCGTCATTCGATTCAATCATCAAACCCCACCATGTACTGGGGCTTGGACCAACTTTGTAATAAAGCTGAAGTGGCCCTTCCGGCACCTGATACAGCACCGGATTCCAGCATGGATACCTGAGCTTACTGTTTTGAATGCCATTGGCAACAGAAACCGGTTTTGTCCAGTTGTCACCCGATTTCCGGCTTACCCATATCTCGACATCTTCATTTTTCTCTTTTGTGCCACCAAACCAGGAGACGATTAATCCTGATGGCGTTTCGGCAATGGTGGAGGCGTGGCACTCTTTAAAGGGCGCTTCCGTAAATACAAAATCTTCTGAAACGATGCCTTGCTTTTGGGCATTAAGGACTGGTGCCAATGTAAAAATAATCAGCGCGGTAAGGATGGATCTTCTCTGGAGCATTGTAGTTTTCTTTTGTTTATTGAATATACCGCCCGTTTGGCAAAAACTACCTGCAATCGGTCATCTTTTTTATTCCCAATATATAGCGATGGTCTCCCGCCGTATGCCGGTACGGGAAATATTTGCCCAACCACCAGATTTCTTTTTCGGGTTTTGCCGTAATTTTCTGGCCGTCCACAGACGAATATCCCTGCGCCCCATCCCACAGATTAAAGCCGGTAAAAAATATCCCGTAAGGATAATCTGCGGCATCATTTATTGTCCAGCCAACGAGACTGATTGCTAACCGGTCGAGAACGAGATGCTTAAAGGGTGTATCGTAAGCGGCATTAAAATCATGGGGAAGGTTCAGCGATACATGGTGCCATTTCCCGAAAATTAGCAGATTGAGAAAATGCCCAGGCGAAAGCACAATGAGCCGAATACTGAGGGTGGTTTTTAAATAAAAACCTTAAAAAGTCATTCCGGCACTGTTCAATCCGGAATGACTTTGAAAACGCTTATTTTTTCTTAGGCTTAAAAAAATCCGAGGGCTCCAGACCGCACACTTCTATCATTTCAATGGCATAGTCCAGTGTGCCAAGATCGTTGGCAGCGTTGTTGGTGCCCATGGAGAATTTGGCTCCCGCGGCCTTTGCCTTTTTGATAAATGCGGCTGACGGGATTTTGTATCGCGCATTGATTTCGATGGCAATGTCGTTGGCGACGGCAGCGCTGATCACCTTATCCATTCTTGTCTCTGTCCACAAAGCATCGTATTCAGTTTGCAGGATTTCCGGCAAAAAGGTGGAGTTTACGTAAATATCGATCGGTTCAGATTCCATGATGCCAACAATTTTGCTGACTAACTGATCCATAAAATCTTCCTTATCATCCACAAAAACTTCATCATTCATCCACAACCGCATCCTCCTGCCTTTGCTGTCAGTCCAGGTCATGGCATCGGTGAACACATAATCGAAGAGCGCGATATTTTCTTTGGTAAACATATTTACCCATTCGCGGCCTTCTGCCTGCATGGCCATGAAAACCGGGTAGTCCTTGTACATTTCATAGGTCTCCACCAGTTCGTCGTCGGTGGTGATGGGAAAACCGACACCGGCATTGAATGCCACACCGTAGTCAATACCCGTACTGTCTGAAAATGCGAGCAATTCTTCCATGGTCAGTCCGCCTTTTAGATGGCCATGATAATCGACAATTTCATAGCCATTGCTTTTTAGCTCCCTGATTTTTTTGATAATGGCCGCTTCAGGAATTTCAATTGCTGTAGTACCCGAATTTTTATCGGTTTGGGGGCTGCAACCCAACATGAGCAATACGAGGAACACTGCGGTAAAAAAAGAATGTTTTATCATGGTGATTATTATAAAAGTGAAAAATGTATCAAATGCAATTTAGGGACTGTGAACCAGGAAAGAAAACTTATCCGGATTGAATGGCAAATCTCAGCGCAGTTTTTCACATCTTGTCCGAAGGTGTCCTGCTCAAATTAATCCCTGGGCTTGCTTACCGCAGCATAAAGAATGATTAAAATCGTGAGTATTGAACAAATCCAGAACGAAACGCTGAAATGATTCTGAAAAATGGCTTTATAAAAAAGCGCTCCGGTTACACCGCCTAAAAGTGGCCCCACAACAGGCACCCAGGAATAAGCCCAGTCGGACGTTCCTTTGCCTGAAATGGGCCACAAGGCGTGCGCAATACGCGGGCCCAGATCCCTTGCCGGGTTCATGGCAAAACCCGTGGTTCCGCCCAGTGAAAAGCCAATCGCTGTGATCAGCGTTCCCACTACGATGGGATTGAGTCCGTCTGCGAAATTTCTGACCCCGATAAATGACAATCCGAATATGAGGAAGAATGAAGCAATTATTTCGTTCGTGAGATTTACAGGGAAGTTTCTCGATGCTGGAGCTGTGCAAAATACAGCGCGCTTTGCGCCGGGGTTATCTGTATTTTTCCAATGGGCTTTATAGAATATCCAGATGATCGTTGCACCGAAAAAAGCACCCAGCGTCTGGGCTGTGATGTACCCCGGAACTTTGGCCCATTCAAAATCGCCCGCGAAAGCAAACCCCAGTGTTACAGCCGGATTGATGTGCGCTCCGCTAATGTCGCCCACGGCAAATATGGCAAAAGTGACGCCCATACCCCAGGCCAGGCATATGGTGACCCAGCCGGCATTTTCGGCATAGGAATGTTTGAGATTGGCTCCGGCAACCACACCACCGCCAAACACGATCAGGATCATGGTGCCAATGAATTCTGCGAGATAAATATTCATATATATTGGGTTTCAGGTGAAAATTTGAGCCCAAAATAATGAAATATTCTCAACTGCCATGAAATTCGTATTTGAACAAATAAAAATTAATCTTTGAAGGTTCTAAATTTACTTTTCTTAAATGATTTCGAATGAAAAAGCTAACGAGTTATTTCTTTCAGGGAATATTGTATCTCGCTCCCATCAGCATTACAATTTATGTAATCTACCTGATATTTAGCTTCGGAGATAGCCTGCTCCGCGAAGTATTGGTGGCGCTAACCGGACGTGAAATGCCCGGTCTGGGCATTCTTATTATTATTCTGTTTCTTACAACGCTTGGATACATTGGACAGACCATTATTGCACGGCCATTCAAAGTATTTTTCTCTAAAATAATTCATACCATACCACTCCTTGAGCTTATTTATTCTGCTATTAAGGATTTCTTTTCTGCATTTGTCGGCAAGGATAAAAAGTTTAATAAGCCGGTCTATTTTTGTATTAATCCCAACGATCAGGCATACCGCATTGGTTTTATTACCAATCAAAACCTGAAGGCATTTAATGCAAATGATATGGTGGCAGTGTATGTGCCTTTCAGCTATACCTTCACCGGAGAGACCTATCTCGTTAGGGCCGATGCCATTGTGCCGATTGATGCGCCGGCTTCGGAGGTGATGAAATTTCTGGTGGCCGGTGGCGTGGCAGATATCAGCGGAAATAACAATCAAAAAGAAGATTAACCCGGATTTTGCGGGTTAAACCATGCCTCGGGTGGTGAACCAAAATCCGGAACCAACGACCACCGAAGCACCACCTGACACCCACCAGAGGACTTCATAACCAAAATTTCCTATCAGGTAGGTGCCCATGATGGGAGACAACACATGGCCGGCAGAGAAAGCAAAGGAGTATAATCCCATGTAGGCGCCGCGGTTTCTGATGCCTGATCGCTGCACGACAAAGGTGACCATAAAAGGCATGGCAAATATTTCAGCAATACTCAAAATGAGCATGCCCACATACAATATCCAGACAGCATCCACCACATTGAGCACGACAAAACCAAGACCCACCATTACAAGTCCTGTAAGGATCAACTGTTCAATTTTAAAATATCTGCCCAGCAGGTAAACCATAACCATTTCCATCGAAAAAACCACGATGCCGTTTAAAGCCAGCAAAAGCCCGATGTTTCCTTCTGAAAGCTGGTAAACTTCGCGGTAGTAAAGCGGTAGTGTAATGAAGAGCTGGAAAAAGAGCACAGCAAAACCACTTGCCAGCACGGTGAAAACAAGGTATCTCCGATCGGCCCAGACAGATTTTTCTTCCGGAAAATCGATGCCGGAAGACTGATTTACCCCTTTATTACCCGATACATTTCTGAAATAAAAAAAGAAAAACAACCCGGCTGCCACACAGGTCATGCCATCGGCGATAAACAGCCATTTAAAAGAAATGGCCGCGAGCAATCCTCCAAGCGCCGGCCCGATCGAAAAACCCAGGTTGATGGCCATTCTGTTGAGTGAAAAAGCACGGGATACATTTTCAGGTCTGGCGTAGAACGAGACGGATGCCGAATTGGCCGGGCGAAAACTTTCTGCCACCGCGCTCAGTATCAAAATCCCGGTTGCCAGTTGCCAGTAACCCTCCACCGTGGATAATAGGATAAAAATAATGCCCCCGACAACCAGACTGAGAAACTGAATATAAAAATGACCAAATTTATCAGTGAGCCATCCACCGAGGAACGAACCGATCATTGAGCCGATACCAAAACAACTCAGTACAACCCCGGTCTGCTTCATTGTGAAATCAAGCGTGCTTGTGAGGTAAATTCCGAGAAAGGGCAACACCATCGTTCCACTGCGGTTGATCAGCATCACCACGGCGAGCATCCATGCCGGTTGCGACAGGCCGCTGAAGGCGTTTTTGTATAATTGGATCAGGCGGTTCATTGCAGATAGAAAAGATCTTTTTTCGATAAAGGGCGACAAATATATAAAATGCCGGTTGTAAATTTTCACTGCTTAAAGCCATGCATTTGATTTTTTTATGCATGAGCCTTGCCTTTTATGAAGGCCATGCATAGCTATTTGGTGGAGACTTAAATTGCTATTGTGTTTTTTCTAAGAAACAGGGGGAATTTATTTTGCGTCGTTCTGTGATTTGTGTTCATCGATGACGAAAGAGGGCTTCAATTTAGCGTCAATGAAATTTTGTTTTTAAGTATCCATAATGAGGATGAACTTAAGTTTTTTGAACGGGAGGATTGAAAATCTATATAATACTTTTGAATTAATGAAGCAAGTTAAAAATATCACAATCGCATTGTTGGTTTTCATTATTATTGGTCAATTTATTTATGCATATATTTTAAGAATCGAGGTTATACAAATCAGGACAGGCTTTGACGATTGTTATAAATTGATGAATTATTATGCTGATTCACTCGAGGTTCAACAAAATAGATTTGAGAAAGCAATAGAAGAACTTCAACAATAAATGAGTGGAATAGAGAGGTGATTTTAACATCTGCCATCGCTCCTTAGCACATTAAAAACTGAAATATTTGGAGCCTAAGAAACCAAAAACGGTGTCGTTAAATCAGGAATTTCAAACCGATATCGGATAAGCACCCCGATCATTTGAAAATCGACCGGTTTTTCAGCTCGAAGATCAGAAGATTTGAAAACGTAAAAATGAACAAGGCGATGATAGATGTTTTGAAAATGGGCGTCAGTTCGAACGAGAAGGCCATTTTGCTCAGGAAACCTTTCGCTGCGCTGAAGTCCAGGCTGAGGCCATAACCAAAAACTTCCAGGCCCTGTTCGTCTGACGGATTGATAAACAGCAAATAGAAAAAAGCCGCTATGCCGACAATTGCCAAAACAAGCCAGGTACCCCTGCTGATCACCGGCTTGTAGGTATAGGCGCTTTGTGCAGGTCTTGCTTTAATCGACTCAATGAGATTTCTTGTAAAATCCTGGGAAGGCGCACTCAGGCCTCCTTCCTGCATGAGTGATTTGATGTAATCGTCGTGGAATTCTTCCTGATTGCTCATAATATATCAACGATTTCTCCTTTCAAAATCTTTTTCAGTTCAATTAACAAATTTTTTCGGCCTCTGTGCAAGAGGATTTTAATATTCGAATTGGACAACCCGGTAATCACCTCGATTTCATTCAGGTTATTCTCATTCAAATAATACAAGGTCATGACCGTGGCCTCACCTTCCTTAAGCCTTTCAATGGCCAGCTTGATGATGCCTGTTCGCTCTTTCTGCTGCAACCTGTCAAGTCCATCAGCCCGCTCCTGATTTTCTATTAGACTGGTCTGGTGGTCATCGCTATGCACCACCTCAAGCTCCTTTTTTCTCAACCGGGAAAGTGCCGTATGATACACGATTTTAAACAACCAGGTCGAAAACTTCGCTTCTTTTTTAAATGATCCCAGGGCGTTGTAAGCTTTTAAAAAAGCATCCTGTGTAATCTCCTCTGCATCCTCATTATTCTTAACTATGCGCAATGCAATCGTAAAAGCCATGCACTTATGCTTTTCGACCAATATGGCATAGGCGGGTAAATTCCCATTAAGTACCCTGTCAATATAAAAGCTGTCTTCCTGGTAATGCATTTGCACCTTTGACGCTTAAAAGGATAATGAAGTTACAAAAAAATAATGCTTTCTTTTTGTAACCGATAGCGTGAAGGTGGCGTCAAAGGGGACAAAACAAGTTTAAAAATTAAATCTTAATAAAATGGAAGCTGTATTGGTTCCCCTAATTGTCTTCGCTACCGTATTTGGTATCCTTTATGTCTTTTTCACAACACGCAACAAAGAACGTCTGGCACTGATCGAGAAAGGCGCCGATGCCTCATTATTTAATACCGGTAGCAAAAGTAACTTTATGAAAGTCCTCCTGAACATCGGATTGTTAGCCATCGGTATAGGCGTTGGCGTATTGATGGGCGGTTTATTGGAAATGGGCGGCATGGACAACGACATTGCTTTTCCATCTGCAATCTTCATTTGCGGTGGTGTAGGTCTTGTGGCAGGTTTTTTCTTAACCAGAAAAATGGATAAGGAGGATTAAAGCATCTTTCCTGTTTCACGATCTTACAAGTCGCCGGGAATCCGGATGACTTTTTTTTGTTTAAGAAAAGTGTAATATGGAAATCCTGGCTTTTTTGAAAAAAATCAGGAAGCACGGTCATTCGGGAGGGAACTTGTGGAATAATTAGAGAAAAGCTGTCCGGCACAGAAGTTCGTAACAATAATCTTTTTGGAGCTTAATTTTTAGAATAAAAAGTCATACTCTATTTTTTATATCTTGCCGATTATAATTTCAATGAAGCTTTATGGCAGGGATTGATACATATAGATTATGACAAAAACAAAAACCGAACATACTTTTTGCCGGATATGTGAATGCCTTTGTGGTCTTCAGGTCACCAAGATGGATAATAGAATCATCGATGTAAAACCCGATAAGGATCACATTGCTACCAATGGATTCAGTTGCGTAAAAGGACTGAAGCAACATGAGATGTACAATTCGCCCGACAGGCTCAGGTATCCTATGAAAAGGACAGAAAAGGGCTTTGAACGAATCCGCTGGTCACAGGCGCTTCGTGAAATAGGCGCAAAAGTACAAAAGATTATCCGCGAAGACGGCCCGGACAGTGTGGGCATGTATGTTGGCACTGCGGCAGGTTTCAGCGTGTTGCATCCGGTTTTTGCCCAGGGCTTCATGACGGGACTCGGATCCAAAAGCATGTATGCCTCATCCACCCAGGATTGCAGTAATAAGTTTGCGGCATCAAGGCATATTTATGGATTTCCTTTTACCCTTCCCTTTCCCGATATCCGAAATATCAATTGCCTGATCATCGTAGGCGCAAATCCGGTCATCTCCAAGTGGTCCTTTCTCCAGGTGCCCAACCCAATAAAAAAACTGCGGGAAATCCAGGATCGGGGCGGGAAGGTCATTGTCGTGGATCCAAGGAAGACCGAAACCGCCAAAGTAGCAAGCGAGCATATTTTTATCAGGCCCGGTACGGATGTGTTTTTTTATTTGTCCTTCCTACATGAACTCATCAAAAGCAAGGGCATCGACCAACCTGTTATAGAACTATACACACGTGGCTATGAAAAGATTGTAAAACTGGCTGAAGACTGGCCCGCCTCCAGAACTGAAAAAGTTACCAAAATACCAGAGTCGAAACTTAAATCGCTCGTGGAAACCTATATTAAATCCGATGGCGCTGCGCTCTACAGCTCTACCGGCGTGAACATGGGTGGCAAGGGCACTCTGGCGTATTGGATTCAGGAAGTGATCAACGCTATTTCCGGCAACCTCGACAGGCAGGGTGGCACCCTTGTCGGGAAAGGGATTATGGATTTTATTCGATTTGGATCGAAAAACGGCATTCTGATGCGCGAAGACCGGTCCAGGATCGGCAACCTGATCTCAGTAAATGACGGCTTCCCCGGGGGCATTCTGGCCGATGAAATCCTCACGCCTGGTAAAGGTCAGTTGAAAGCTCTATTTGTTACCGGAGGCAACCCGCTGATCACAATGGCCAACTCCGAAAGGTTGAGGAAAGCTTTCAGACAACTCGAATTACTTGTCTGCCTGGATATTTTACCCGGTGAAACATGCCAGGAGGCGCATTATCAGTTGCCATGTTCCGATCCTTTCCAGCGCGCTGATCTGCCTTTTATATTTCCATTGATGCTTGGATTGCAGGAAAAGCCCTATCTCCAGGCAACCCGGGCCCTGGTAAAAATGGATGCCGAGCAAAGGAACGAATCCTCCATCTACATCGATTTGGCGAAAGCATGCAAAAAGCCACTTTACGGTTCTTTTCTGGCACAATGGTTTTTCAGCGCATTATCCACAGCGAATGGCTGGATAAGAGGCAGAAGGTTCAACACCTTTCCTCAGGAGTTTTTTCTGAATCTGCTGCTGCGATTGTGCGGTCAACGGAGCTTTAACAGCTTGCTGAAACACCCGCATGGATTTTTGAGAAAAGACCATCAGCCGGGCAGCTTCCTGGGCAAAAGGGTCATGACCCCTGACAAAAAAATGGACCTTGCCCCGGAGCCGTTAATCGGCATGGCATCTTCTCTGAATGCTGATTTTGAAAAAGAACGCAACGACCGGCAGAAACTGCGCCTGATCACAAGGCGGGCAGTGACCACGCACAACTCCTGGACGCATAACCTCGACAGGATGATCGCCAATGGCCGCGACACCAATTATCTGTATATGCATCCGGAGGATGCCGCAACCAGGTCTATTTCCGAATATGATCTTGTGGATGTGGCTTCTGATACAGGCATGGTGCGGGCGCCTGTAAAGTTACTGGATGAACTGATGCCCGGCACGGTGGCGCTACCGCATGGCTGGGGCCACCAGCATGCCAAAGGCCTTTCTGTGGCCAGTAAAACCAGGGGTGTCAATGTGAACATCCTGGCGGCTGACGGACCTGAAAATCTTGAACATTTGTCAGGCATGGCTAGGCTGACAGGCATTCCGGTGGAAGTGTCCAAAGCAAAAGGCACTATGGTCGATACCTGGTCGGGGATTGAATAATCGCCTGTCTTCAGATATGCGATTTGTGAACTTTCCTGGTTCATCCAGACACGAACCAGGGCTGAGGTTAATAAATTATTTGCCGGTTATTTCTTTTAGCTTCCCGAAAAATGCCTTCTTGCGTTCAGAATTGATCCCCCAGTCCACCGGAACACTCTGGTAGCCGTCTTCGTAATGTTCATCTTTCATGCGATAATCGAAATATCCCCAGGACGCGTGTGCTTTGAATGCGGCAATCATATTGTTCACGGGCTTGTCGAAATCGAAGTGGTCGTCTTCATTGAAAACAATGGGCATCGTTTTGTATTCGGGCATGGCACGTACTTGTTCAACCATCTCGGCAATGCGGGCAGGATCATGTACGCCATTTCCGTGGATAAGTATAAAATCTGACACCTCCACAACATTGCCGGGAGGCAACGTGTTGCCATTGAAACTGGTGGCGACAAGCAATCTTCTGCCATTCATTAAAATGCCCTGGGCTTGCTTGATGAGTTCATGGGTGTTTTCCTGCTTAATAATGTCTCGCTGATAACCGCGATTGTTGCATTCATTGGCGATTTCAATCAGCACATTCTGATAGCCTTTTTCCAGTATCCATGTGATGGCATTGTCCACCGCGGTTCTAACCGCATCATCGTTTTGCAGTCTTTCGTCCTGGCCAAAATAAAATAATCCTACAATAGGAACCATGCCAAGCTCATCGGCCTTGTCCAGAATTTTTTCGAGCCTGCGCATGTAAGCCTGCCTGAGCGACCCGTCCGGATCGAATGCATTGTTTTCCCAGGGTTGGTTTTTTGAATAACCATAAGGACTGCCACCCTGCAGATTGATGGTGAACGAAAGCAAACCGTGGTCATACCACTCATCCATGGCCGCCACAAACTCATCCGTATTTCTGTCAGGATCCCAGACTCCGGTATCAGGGTAAATCCAAAGGCTGTCGGTTTCTGGATTCAGATCGTCAAAAATGCCCTGCACCATACGCGAGTTGGGCAGCAGGCCTTCCATGTTAATACCCTTCCATATGATGCCTTTCAGCGTTGGCACCCCATTGATCAGAAAATTTTCCCCCTCGATGGTTACAGTTGTACGGGTTTTAGCAGGCATTTCCGCCTCTGCACCCTGTTTGCTTTTTGATGTGCAGAGCGTGCATAAACAAATGACAAGTAAAATGAAAAAGTGCTTCATGATGTGCAATGATTGGTTAAAAGCACAATTTATCCAATAATACAATACGGGACAATTGCATGTATAAAATTCCACAGGGGTAAGCGCAATTCCGTTCAACCGGCTGGGACATTATGCGTATTTCGTTGAAATCAGGTGGACTATTTTCGTGATAACAAGAATTACCAATTCTTATTTCTTGCATAAGATTATGCTTTCAAAAAAACTTTCATACATAACTATTAATGCTTTCATACGTAAGTATTATTAGTTATCTTTACGACATGACATTGTTCGATATTCAGCGATATTCCATACATGACGGGGCCGGTATCCGCACCAACATTTTCCTTAAAGGGTGCCCGCTCAGGTGTGCCTGGTGCAGTAATCCGGAAAGCCAGTCCGGTCAGCCTTCGCTGTTTTTTGATGAGCACATGTGCAAGGGATTTGGAGAATGCGCCGGCGCATTACCGCAAGCGATCGAGCTCGCAGAGGGCAAGGCTATAATCAACCGGAAAGCCGTTAAAGACCCTGGACTATTGCGCAATGTTTGTCCTTCAAGAGCGCTGACAGTTTCCGGTGAGCACACATCTGTGGAGGCGCTCCTTGCTGAGATTAAAAAAGACATTCAATTTTACAAATCAGATGGCGGCGTAACCATTTCCGGTGGAGAGCCATTTGTACAAAGTGATTTTCTTGCCCGGCTATTACCTGTGCTCAGGCAAAACAAAATTAACGTGGCGGCGGAAACCTGTCTGCATGTTGCCTGGAGTGATATTGCTCCTCATTTGCCGTGTATTGATGTGTTTCTTGCAGACTTGAAACACCTCGATCCAAAGAAGTTCAAAAAACACACAGGGGGAGATGCAAGAAAAGTAATTGCGAATTTCGAAAAGCTTGCTGCAGCCGAAGCCTGTGTCGTTGTTCGGGTGCCGGTGATACCAGGATTTAATAATTCATCTTCTGAACTCGAGGCAATTGTAGATTTCATTGCAGGACTCGGGAATGTGTCAGAAGTACATTTTATACCATTCCATCAGCTCGGAGCTTCTAAATATCGACTGTTAGGCATGAATTATACCTTTGGCAACCATAAAGCCATCGAAGAAATTGATTTGAATGATATAAAGCAATATGCATTGCTTTTAGGACTTAAAGTAAAAATTGGAGGATAGTATGATTACCGCAACAAAAAATCGCCAGGTTTCAGAAAGGATTAGCCTGCTCAGAGAAACAGTAATTCACCGCAAATCGACTGTATGCACCGAACGTGCTAAAATTTACACAGATGTGTATAAGTCCCATACAGACATGCCTATACTACTCAGGCGCGCCCATGCTCTGGAAAAAACGCTAAAAGAAATGAGCATTTACATTGGTGATGGCGAACTGATTGTCGGCAATCATTCATCTTCGTTGCGCGCAGCGCCGATATTTCCTGAATATGCCGTTGCCTGGATTATGAAAGAATTGGATGAATTCGACAAGAGGCCGGGTGATACCTTTCATCTTACATCAGCAGACAAGGATGATCTTCGGGAGATCTGCGCATGGTGGAAAGGCAAAACCCTGCTCGAAAAAGGACAGGAAGGCATGACAGATGACCTTCGTGCTATCCACGATTCAGGCATCATCAGGGCTGAGGGCAATCTCACATCCGGTGATGGACATATCGCGGTGAATTTTGAAAAAATATTAAGTCTGGGGCTTAGCGGCTATCTGGCTGAAATAATGGACTGGAGCCAAAAAAATGGCAGCGACGCCCAAAGTGCTGTATTTTATGAATCTATGGGCATAGGTCTCCGGGCTTTTATCCATTTTATCGGGAGGTTTGAAAAGTTGGCAGAACAGATGAGCCGGAAAGAGCAAAACCGCGAAAGAAAAGCAGAACTCGAAACTATCGCCCGAAACTGTGCACATATTGCATCGTATCCACCCAATAACCTTTACCATGCATTGCAGCTTGTGTATTTTGTCCAGCTCATACTCCAAATTGAGAGCAACGGACATTCGGTCTCCCTCGGACGACTTGATCAATACCTTTTCCCGTATTTCCGGCAGGATATGCTGACAGGCGCCATCAATGAGGACTTTGCTATGGAGCTGCTTGAGTGCACCTGGATTAAGTTGCTTGCTATTAATAAAATCA
>CAYZWN010000062.1:0-5232 GCA_964482185.1 uncultured Roseivirgaceae bacterium | reverse complement strand
CTCATACGCGGTACTCCGCGGGGGGGCCTTTGTATCAAAATGTTACGATTGGTGGTCAGCACACAGATGGTCGCGATGCGGTAAATGATTTGAGCTTTCTCATTTTGCGGAGTGTTGGAGAATTGCGGCTCACCCAGCCGAATCTTTCGGTAAGGTTTCACCAGGGCATCAATAAGGATTTTATGATGGCCTGCATGGATGTAATCGAAAAGGGCTTTGGCATGCCGGCTTTCAACAACGACGAAATAGTGATACCCGCACTCATTGATCTTGGCGTGGAGCGGGATGACGCTTATAATTATTCCGCAATCGGCTGCATCGAAATCGCCGTACCGGGCAAATGGGGCTACCGGTGTACCGGAATGAGTTTCATCAACTTTATGCGGGTTTTTCTGGCAGCATTGCGCGATGGGCATGATACCTACAGTGGCAGAACCTTTTTTAAGGGCATTGGAAAACTCACTGATTTTGAAGGATACGAGGTGCTGAAACAGGCCTGGAAGCAGCAAATTGTACAATATACCAGGGCAGGCATCAAAATGGAGCATATTATTGATCAGGCACTCGAAGTACACACACCGGACATTCTTTGCTCACTTTTTATCGACAATTGCCTTGAAAGGGGAAAAACAATAAAAGAAGGCGGCTCAAAGTACGACTTTGTTTCAGGCCTGCAGGTGGGAATTGCAAACCTCGGCAATGCCCTTGCGGCAATTAAGAAGCTGGTTTTTGAAGAAAAGCGCATCGCTCCCGATGCACTCATGTACCACCTTGACAGCGACTTTGAAGGAAAGGAAGGTGAAAAGGTCAGGCAGATGCTGCTGAATTTTGCACCAAAATATGGAAATGATCTGGACGAGGTGGATTTGTTGTTGCGTGATGCATATATGGATTACCTGGATGAATTGGATAATCACCGCACCACAAGGTTTGGCAGAGGTCCTGTAGGTTGCCGCTATTACGGAGGCACATCGAGTATTTCGGCCAATGTACCTTCGGGATCAGTCGTTCCGGCAAGTCCTGACGGCAGGAAAGCATATACACCACTTGCAGAAGGCAGTAGTCCAACATCCGGCACAGATTTGCAGGGCCCGACAGCAGTTTTTAAATCGGTATCCAAACTTCCTACGAATAAAATTCTTGGTGGCGTGCTTTTAAATCAAAAGTTGTCTCCTGCGGCCATATCAAAAACGGAAAGCAAGGAAAAGCTGGTTTCAATCATAAGCACTTTTTTTGCAGACCTCAAAGGCTGGCATGTACAATATAATATCATATCCAGAAAAATCCTGGAAGCAGCCAAAGCTAATCCGGAGGCGCACCGCGATTTGGTGGTTCGCGTTGCTGGGTATTCAGCCTTTTTCACTACCTTATCCCCTGAAATGCAGGATGATATTATTGCAAGGACAGAGCATTTTTTATAAGCGCCTGTATTTTTACTTTTTAATAAAATGGAAAAAGTGTTGTGCGGTGTTGACCTCGGCGGCACGAAACTATCCATTGGCCTTCTCAGTATAGATGGCCGGGTGATTGATAAACAAACCATTTATAACCACCAGAACAAACCCGAGGATATGCTGGTGGAACACATTGCCCTTACGATCAAAGGACTGCTGAGAAAAGAGGGCATCGACCAGGAGGCGCTGTTGGGAATTGGCGTGGGCTTTCCCGGCCATTTGCGTTTTCAGGATGGGGTTACCATCACCACCTCCAATCTCGCCGGTTTTAAAAATTACCCGTTTCGCGACAAGTTGCAGCATTACTTCAAGGTGCGCGTGACCCTCGATAATGATGCAAACGCCCAGGCCTATGGCGAGTTTCAGTTTGGCGCAGGCAGGGGCTTCCAGCACCTGATCTTTATCACCCTGAGCACCGGCATCGGGGCGGGTATCATCATCGACCGGAAGGTTTTCAGGGGCCATACAGGCACTGCGGGGGAAATCGGGCATACAATCATTGATGCGTACAGCAAAACAAAATGTACATGCGGCAACTATGGGTGCTTTATGGCTTGCGCCTCCGGACTCGCGATACCGGAGCTTTACCGCAAAAAGGTAGCCGCTGGTGTGCCTTCTACTGAGTTTACGGACGGTCATATCGATGAAAAACTGATCGATGGCAGGTTTATTAAAAACGGTTTTGATGCAGGCGACCCTGCCTCCAGGGCTGTAATAGATGATTTTGCCAGCCTGGCCGGAATTGGCCTTTATAATATTTTTCAGACTTTCAATCCACCCCTGATATTGCTTGGGGGCGGACTCACCAATTGGGGCGATTATTACCTTGAAGGAATAAAAGAAAAGTTTTTTGAGATGGCAGGAGATATGCTCTTCGATCCGATCGAAATAAGGCCGGCAGCGCTTAAAGAAGATGCCGGGCTTGTCGGCGCTGCCGCTTTATGTAAAGAGATACTGCAATAAATCACTCAAGTTTGGAGATATATAAAAATCTATTAACTACCTATAATTCAATTGATTAAAACATTGCGTGCTTTGTGTTTACCTTTGTGACCATTGCGGTAAAAAAATTAAACCGCAAAAAGGCAAAGAAGACGCTATGATCACAAATCGATCAATTTCAAAATGGAATTTTTATATTACTTAAAATCAAGGCAATGAACATTAAGTAATATGAGAAATACTTGAATATCAATTTTAATTAATAGTTGCAAAACTTGAGTAAATCATAATAACCAATGAATACAAGACATGCCGAAATTCTGAAACTGCTCGGCCACGGTGAAGTTGTTTCCGTGAAAGAACTCACGGCAAAATTAGATGTCTCGTCAGTCACTATAAGGCAGGATTTAAATGTCCTGGAAAATGAGGGGCTTTTGACGCGTGTGCATGGAGGCGCACAAATAAATGATTCCGATAATATTGCGCACCGGCTTGGAATTCATTTTGAGGAGAAACTGCGCATCGCCCGAAAAGCTGTTCAGTTCATTAATGAGGGAGACACAATTCTTGTTGAATCGGGCTCCTTAAATGCCCTTTTGGCCAGGGAGTTGTCGGTATTTCATGATCTTACGGTTATAACAACCAACTTATACATTGCGCGGCAAATGCAGAAGCTTGACCACATAAAAGTGGTGATTCCGGGTGGTATGTACCAGCACGAAAGCGAAAGCGTAGTTGGTAACCTGGTGAAAATGGGAATTGATCATATAAACTTTAGGAAAGCATTTATCGGTATAGATGGATTTACACCGGAAACCGGGTTCACATCGCGCGATATGTTCAGAGCGGAAATTTCCAATTATATTGTTAGCAAAGCGCCGGAGACCTTTGTCCTGACTGATTCTTCCAAATTCGGACATGTTGAGCTCTCCAGGATTTGCGATGCAAAAGATATACGCTTTGTGCTGACCGACATGGCGCTGGAGTCAGATTACATTACGTATTTTAAAACGCTGAAGACCGAACTGGTGATGGTTTGATGTGCAGTCTGATTCTGGCATATACGCCCGCGAAAATCAAAACAAAGCAGGATCTGAGAATTTGTAAAGGGAATCGATGAAAAGAATGTTGAAAGTCATTGTCTGAAGTCGCCAAAACATAGCGGCTCAAATGTGGAAAGAAAAAAAAGTCCCGATCAGCAGACCGGGACTTTTATCAATTTATTAATGTCGAAGCCGGTCAGGCACTCATTTTCAATTGCTTTAGCGATTTAACCGGCCCGAAGTGCCTTGAATTAACGATCCTTCTTTTACCCCGCACAAGGCTGATCTCCACAGGGGCTACATTGTGATCCATGGTTTTCTGAGAAGCTTGCTCAAAAAAGTTTTTTGCTTCATCCAAAGCGCCTTTGCTGAACGCATGCCTGGTTCGCTGGGCTTTAACAGGAAGACCTGGAATAAAGTGATACATGGTCACATCGACATGGTATGCCGGCTGGAAACGCTTAACAAAATTTCTCCATTTCTTTAACATAGTGGTATAACAATTTGGTTAGGCAGCAAACTTAGCCTGATTCTCAATGGCGAAAAAACGCATTTCTAATCATTCATTACCGGAGAAAGGAAATAATATTTTGCATAAACATCAAAAAACCATACACTATTTCGAATTGAAATGTAGCATTCGGTGAAATAACCTTTCAGGAGAAGTTCTGAAAGCCCGGATATCCAAATATTTAAAAACCAACGGTTTGGATATAAAATACCTTTAATAATCTGCGCTAAGCATAAGTTCTATCCTTTATCTGTAGCGTGCAGTTTTTTCTCTTTAAGCACATCGAATTCTTTAATAAGTTCAATTGTATCCTTACATATTACAAAAGTAAATGACTTCAATGATAAGCTAAAAGTCCGGTAAGTTCAGATTAAAATGATTCAGGATCGGGAATATAATATCGATTATAAATGCTGCCGGTCAATTTGGTAATTTCCGGCGGGCCAATTCTTGATCATTACTGACAACATTAAATTTTACTTCCAATTGCTCCACTATCAATTCACAGGAGATTTGACTATTTTGCGTTGGTCAAATTTTTTACCTTATAATAAAACAATGGGCAAAAATAACCGAACACCCTGGGCATGGATTCCCTCCCTCTATTTTGCCGAAGGCATACCTTACGTGGTCGTTATGACCGTATCGGTGATCATGTACAAGCGATTGGGTATTTCCAATACAGATATCGCGTTATATACAAGCTGGCTTTACCTGCCATGGGTCATTAAGCCATTTTGGAGCCCTGTCGTGGATTTGCTCAAAACCAAGCGCTGGTGGATCATCATCATGCAGCTATTGATTGGCGCCGGACTTGCCGGTATCGCGTTTACCATACCTGCTCCATCCTTTTTCCAATATACACTGGCATTTTTCTGGCTGATGGCATTTAGCTCCGCGACGCACGACATCGCCGCTGACGGGTTTTACATGCTTGGACTCAAGGAACATGAACAGGCCTTTTTCGTGGGCATTCGCAGTACTTTTTACCGCCTTGCCATGATAACAGGCCAGGGCTTGCTGATCATACTGGCAGGAGCGATTGAGGCAAATACCGGATTGGAGCCCGTACAATTTCAGCTTTACACTGCCCCTTCCGGTAATGTCGGCGACATCATACCGGAAAATAACCAATATTACCAGGCAGAGGATGGTACGATACGATTTATACTATCGGAAGAAAATATCAGTATTTCAACAGCACAGATTTCGGCAGAGGAGGCGAATCGGATTAAGGATCAGGCTAAAGCTCAAAATTTGGCTAACGGCTTTATTGCGGCAG